>CAYQDT010001049.1:0-520 GCA_964416225.1 uncultured bacterium | reverse complement strand
CTTCGAGGAGCGCCTCTATCCCGGCGTGCCGGACGTGCTCCGGCACGTCCAGCAGTGGGGCCCGGCCGTCATCCTCTCGGACGGCGACGTGGTCTTCCAGCCCCGCAAGGTCGAGCGGTCGGGGCTCTGGCAGGCGGTGCGGGATCAGGTGCTGATCTATATCCACAAGGAGCAGGAGCTCGACGAGGTGGAGCGGCTCTACCCGGCCGACCACTACGTGCTGGTCGACGACAAGCTCCGGATCCTCACCGCCGTCAAGAGCGCCTGGGGGCGCCGCGTCACCACCGTTTTTCCGCGGCAGGGACATTACGCGGCGGACCCTGGCGTGCTCGCGGAGTATCCCCCCGCGGACCTCACCCTCGAGCGGATCGGAGATCTGGTCCGGTACGGACGGGCGGAGCTGACCGGCGCCGCGGCCGGCGGTGCCCCCTGACCGGCCGTCCCGGCCTGGGAACCCGGCGCTCGCTCCCTAAAACTTCAGGTGCAGCCGGATCCCGAATACGGAGGCGGGACCCCGGTC
>CAYQDT010001048.1:0-1760 GCA_964416225.1 uncultured bacterium | reverse complement strand
CCCGCCTCTCCTCTCCGTGTCTCCGTGGCTCCGTGGTGTGTTTTTCGAGCGCTCGCCCCGGCCTCCGCGTCCTCACGATCCGTATTGACTCCGTTCATGGCCGCTGCTATAATCGCGCGGCAGAGGGGAGCGGTCTCTCCTCTGTAATTATTTGCCTCATCGGCCCCGCCGCCAGGTGTCCGGCGCACCGATTTCTCCCGCAAGAGATCCGGACGCCCGGCCGTCTTATCCAGCGACGCCATCCCGGCGTCCACCCCTTCGGTTAGCCTGGCCTGTCGGATCAAGGGACCGCGGAGATGGGTAAGAGCGCTATACCGGCTATCCGGGCGCGAGTGTTCCGTGAGTCGCGCCCGGATAGCCGGGTGCCGGCGGATCGGACGGCGGCCGCGCCATCCACGGTAGGGAATGCCGCGGGCCGAACGGACGCCCACCGGCAGAAGGAACAAAGATGGCCACGGACAAGGGCGCTACAATGACACAGCCGAAGAAGGTCCAACCCGCCGCCCCGCAGAGCAGCGCGCCCAGCCCGGTGGACCGCGCCCGCAAGTACCTCGGCGAGGTCATGTCCGAACTGCGGAAGACCACCTGGCCCAGCAAGGAAGAGACCCGCGTGCAGACGGAGGTGGTGCTCCTGCTGCTGGTGGTGGTGGGGGTCTACATCTTCGCCTGGGACTCCATCCTGGGCTTCCTCTTCCGCGGCATTCTCCAGTTCATGGGCGTGCGCGTCACGCACTAGCCCGGAGTTCCTTCGATGAAAGCATGGTATGCGGTCCACACTTATTCCGGCCACGAGAATAAGGTCAAGACCAATATCGAGCGCCGCGCGGAGTCGCTGGGGCTGAAAGAAAAGATCAGCCGGATTCTCGTCCCCGTGGAGGAAGAGTCCCGCAACCGCAATGGCCGCCGCTCCACGATCAAGCGTAAAGTCTTCCCCGGCTACGTCCTCATCGAGATGGAGTTGAACGACCAGACCTGGTACCTGGTCAAGAACACCATCGGTGTGACGGGCTTCGTCAGCTCGGGCAACAAACCCGTTCCGCTCCAGGAGCGGGAGGTCCAGAACATCCTGGAGTCCCTCTCCGGCAAGGTGCAGCTCCGGCCGCAGTGGCAGAAGGGCGAGGTCATCCGCGTCACTTCCGGTCCGTTCGCGGATTTCAACGGCACCATCGAAGAGGTCAACGCGGACAAGCAGAAGCTCAAGGTGCTCATCTCGATCTTCGGTCGAGAGACACCCGTGGAGCTGGATTTCAACCAGGTCGAGCGGGTGTAGGCCCCGCGCCTTCCCGCACGTCAGTCCCCCATCCGTAGGAGAGAGCGATGGCGAAAAAAGTAATGGGCGTCGTCAAGCTCCAGTGCCCCGCCGGCAAAGCCACGCCGGCGCCCCCCGTGGGTCCGGCGCTGGGCCAGTACGGCATCAATATCATGGAGTTCGTGAAGACCTATAACGAGCGGACGGCCGCCCAGGTGGGCACGGTCATCCCCGTAGAGATCACGATCTTCGAGGATCGCACCTTCACCTTCGTCACGAAGACTCCGCCGGCGGCCGAGCTGCTGAAGAAGGCGGCGGGCGTTCCGAAGGGCTCCGGCGCGCCGAAGAGCACGAAGGTCGGCTCGGTCACCCAGGAGCAGCTCCGCCAGATCGCGGAGCAGAAGATGCAGGACCTCAACGCGAACGACGTGGAAGCCGCGATGAATATCATCGCCGGCACCGCCCGCAGCATGGGCATCACCGTTCAGGGATAAGCACGACCGGTGTCCGC
>CAYQDT010001047.1:0-1763 GCA_964416225.1 uncultured bacterium | reverse complement strand
GCTCCTGGGCGGCGGACCCGGTTACCATGACGGTCCCGCCTGGCGCGCCCAGATGTGCGGTCCCGCCGCCCTCGCCCTCGAGCCGGGAGGCACGGTGCTGGTGGCGGACTCCCGGAACCACCGCATCCGGCGGCTGTCTCCCGCCGGTACTGTTACCACCGTCGCCGGTGGGGCCGCCGCCGGGGGCCCGGGAGGCCGATCGGATGGGCCCGTGCTCCAGGCGCAGTTCCGCTATCCGTCCGGCGTGGCGGCCGGACCGGAGGGGACCATCTACGTCGCTGATACCGGAAATCACCGGATCTGCCGGATCCGGAGCGGCCGCGTCGAAACGATGGCGGGAGGGGCCCCGGGGCGCGTCGACGGAGCCGGTCCGGCCGCGCGGTTCCGCTTCCCGGGTGCGCTCACGCTGCAGGACGGCGTGCTGTGGGTGAACGACCTCGGGAATGGGGTGGTGCGCCGGGTCACCCCGGACGGGGCCGTCAGCACGGCCTCGGACCCTCCGGCCTCCGTTCGAGCGGCGCTGGGCGATCTTCCGACGGCCGCCGCAGGCGAGGCCGTCACCGCCTCGCCGGACGGCGAGGGTCAGGCGGAAGCCACGGAGTTCCGGGTAGCGCGCCACTCCCCATCCGACAGCCGTCCGGGGGAGCCCGGGATTTTTGCCGACCCCCAGACCGGGGTGGTGCTCGTGCGGCAACCCGGAGGCGGCTCCCTCCTGCTGGCGGGACGAATGACTTCCGCCGGGGTCCTGACCGGCTCCAACGACGGCCCGGGGCACCGCGCCTCGTTTCAGCTTCCGTGCGCGGTGGCTGTGGGTCCGGGCGGCGTGGCGTACGTGGCCGACTATGAAGGCAACCAGGTGCGGCGGCTGCAACTGCCGGAATGGCTGACCGCCAGCACCTCCGCACCGCCATCGGCCCGGCGGCGCTCACAGCGAGATTGGGAAAGCTGGAGGCAAGACCTTGGGTATTGAAGTTCTTGGGCTCACCAAAGTCTATGATGGCCGGGTCAAGGCGCTGGACGCCGTTCAGATGCGGGCGGACGCGGGCGTGCTGGGGCTGCTGGGGCCGAACGGCTCCGGAAAGACGACCTTGATGTCCATCATGGCCACGCTGCTGGACCCCACGGCCGGCACCATCCAGGTGGACGGACTGGACGTGCGCAAGCACAAGCCGGAAATCCGGCGGCGGATCGGCTATCTGCCGCAGGACGTGGGCCTCTACCCGACGCTCACGGTCTACGAGACCCTGGACTATATGGGCCTCCTCTACCACCTGGATGACCCGCGGGAGCGAGGCGCGCGGATTGAAGAGGTGATGGTTCGCCTGAACCTGGTGCACCTCCGGGACCGACAGGTGCAGACGCTCTCCGGCGGAATGCGCCAGCGGGTTGCTCTGGGACAGGCGGTCCTCTCGCGGCCCTCCGTGCTGATCGTCGACGAGCCGACCGCCGGGCTGGACCCCGAGGAGCGGATTCGGGTGCGCTCCCTCTTCGCCGAGCTCGCGCGGGAATGCCTGATCGTGCTCTCGACCCATATCGTCGCGGATATCGAGGCGGTGGCCAGCTCGCTGGCCGTGCTCCGCTTCGGACAACTCCGATACTTCGGGACGCCGGAGGCGCTGCTCGCCTCCCTGGCGGGGCGGGTCTGGTCGTTCGATCTGCCGGCCGATGGCCGGGTGCCCGTGATCGACGGCTTCATGGAAACCGGCCTCTACCGCCTGCCCGGGCGGATCCAGGTGCGCGGCGTTTCCGCGGCGCGTCCGGTC
>CAYQDT010001046.1:0-1765 GCA_964416225.1 uncultured bacterium | reverse complement strand
CGGCCCCGGCTGCCGGAGATTGCGGGGCTGCGGGAATCAGGCTATCGGACCAACACCACGATCTTCGATCTCGAGCGGCCGCCGCGAGCCCTCGCCGTAGTGGGTGGCGGGCCGGTTGGGGTGGAGCTGGCGCAGGCGTTCCAGCGGCTGGGGACGCAGGTGACGCTCCTCCAGCGTGGGCCGCGGATCCTGCCGCGGGACGAGGGAGAGCTCGTCGAGCGGCTCACGGAGCGGCTGCGCGCGGAAGGCGTGGAGCTGCTGACCGGCGTGGAGGTGACGGCTGCGCGCGCGACGCCGGCGGGCCGTGAGCTCCGTTTCCGCACCGGGTCGGGCGAGCGGGTGGCCGCGTGCGACGAGATCCTCATCGCGGCGGGCCGCTCGCCAAATGTCGAGGGGCTGGGCCTCGACCAGATCGGCGTGCGCTGCGGGAAGGAGGGTGTGCAGGTCGACCGCCACCTTCGGACCACGGTGCGCAACGTATGGGCCTGCGGGGACATCATCGCAGGGCCGCAGTTCTCCCACGCGGCGGAATACGCGGCGAAGGTGGTCGTCCAGAATGCCCTGCTCCCGGTCCGGATGACGGCCCATCTCGACCGGATGCCCTGGGCCACGTTTACGGATCCGGAGCTGGCCCACGCCGGGCTTACGGAGGCGGCGGCGCGCGAGCGCGGAATGGCGATAGAGGTCTTCCGCCATCCGTTTGCCCGGGATGACCGTGCGCTGGTGGACGCGGAAGATTTTGGAATGGTCAAGCTGGTGGTGCGTGCGGGAAGCGGCAGGCTCCTGGGTGCGCAGATCCTCGGACCGCGGGCCGGGGAGTTGATCCAGGAAGCGGTGCTGGCGCTGGACCGCGGCCTGTCCGTCCGGCACCTCGCGGATACCGTGCATGTCTATCCCACGCTCTCGGTCGCCGTGCAGCGCGCGGCGCAGTATTGGTGGAAGGCGCGCTCGGACCATCCCGCGGTGCGGCGCGCGCTGCGTCTATACTTCCAGTGGTTTCGAAGCCGTTAATCCCCCTATGAGCGCTCCCCCTCCCCCCTTTCCGAAACGCCGCCTCGGGTTCCGTGTCCGCCGAGAGCATGGAATGCTCCTGCTGTTCGTCGCGGTCACGCTGCTCCTGGTGTTCGGCGTCCCCTACTTCGCCACGCCGGACAACCTGCTGAACAACGTCCTGCGCAAACAGGCCCACCTCGCGGTCCTGGCGACCGGCATGACATTGGTGATCCTCACCGGGGGGATCGATCTCTCGGTCGGATCGATGGTGGCGCTGGCGGCGGTCGCGCTCGGCGTCGCCTGGAAGGCCACGGGAAATCCCTTCGCCGCCCTCGCGGCGGCTCTGGTCACCGGCGCGCTCGGCGGTGCCGTCAATGGCGCGCTGGTGGCAAAGGGACGGGTCCCGCCGCTCATCGTCACGCTGGCCACGCTCTCCATCTTCCGAGGTCTGGCATTCGCGCTCGGCGGCAGCGCTCCGGCCGGCCATTTCGACGCGCTGATCCGCTCGTTCGCCACCTACGACGTTGCGGGGCTTCCGGCGCCGGTCTGGACGACGGCGCTCCTCTTCATCGGTACCGGAATCTACCTGGCGCGGACGGACGGCGGCCGGGCCATCTACTCGGTCGGGGCGAACGCTACCGCGTCGCGGCTCTCCGGAGTTCCTGTCGCCCTCCTCAAGTTCCGCCTGTACCTGGTGAGCGGGCTGCTGGCCGGCCTGGCCGCCGTTCTATACGCCGCGCAAAACGACAGCGTCCGCGCCGACGTCGGCATC
>CAYQDT010001045.1:0-1769 GCA_964416225.1 uncultured bacterium | reverse complement strand
GCCGGCAGCGCTGCCGAGCGCCTGGAGCGCGTTCTGGTGGAGGCTGTGGAGGATTGCGAGGAGGTGAAGGATGGCGGCATCGTCACCGGTTGGCTTCCGACTGGATGATGCGCTGCGGGCGGCGTGAATGTCTCCGGGGCCAGGGCCGCACCCCGGGGCCAGGCTGCCAGGCCGGTCGAAGCACCGGTTCAGCAGCCGCTGCGGGTACTTACCGGCGAGCCCGGCCGGCGACCCCGCAAGCGGAAAGCCTGCCGGACGCCTGGACGGTTCCGGAGGGACGATCGCGCCACCCGGTCCGGCCCACGCCCATGGCATAGCACGAATGGGCGAAGGAGTTCAATGGATGCTGTGGAAACTGTCCCAAAAGGCCCTCCATTACCCATCCGGAAACGTCCCACCTCACCATGACCCCGAGCTCCTCCATCCTCTGCCGAACCCGGCTCCGAAGCGCGATGCATCTCGGAGTTCTCCTTGCGGTGCTGCTCTTCTCCGGGTGGCTGCTGGCCAGACCCCTGACGCCGGGGGAGCACGATGACGGATTTCCCTCGGTAGCGGCTCGTGCCACCCAGCTCCGCCGGATCGAGCTCGGAAAGGCCCGCTGGGGACACGACCTTCCAGGCGTGGATCTGGTGGAAGGCGACCTGCGGGGGGCGAACCTGGAGCAATCCAACCTGGCAGGGGCATGGCTCCAGCGGGCGTATCTCGCGGGTGCGAATCTTCGCTGCGCCAACCTTACCGGCGCGCACCTCGAGGGAGCGGATCTCACGGCCGCCCAGCTCGAATGCGCCACGCTTCAAGAGACGGAGCTCGGCCGGACAGACCTCAGATCGGCGACGTACAACGCGTACACGACCTTTCCGGATGGCTTCGATCCGCGCGCGCACGGGCTGTGCCGGAGCGGGGAGTGGTCCCCCCGGGACGTGCGGGTTCGCCCGAGCCGGCGCTCCGCCCTGCCGAGCGGGAACGGACCGCACGCGCAGCTTCTCGCTCCGGCTCACGACTGATTTGCGGCTGACGAACCGCGCTGTCCGCGGAGGGGAAACCGCAGCGGGCGGGACCTCCATTTGGCGGTAGCGCCCGGCCGCGCCGCGCGGCGGTTAAACAGGATTCTTCCGCTCCGCAGCACGCCGTAGGCGGGAGCTGATCCGCAACCCGGCCCGGGAGCCCTGCGCGCGGCGGGCCGAGCGGAGAGCCAAGGGATGGAGTGCCGGCAAAGATGGGCCCGGCCGCGGCCGGGCCCAGGATGGACATGTAAACCAGTAGAGACTGCACCGGTCCAGTCATTAGGTCGGCGCCCGCCGTCGTTTCTCCAGCGGGCGCGTGCGCCGCCTCACATGATTTAGAGCATTCGGAGCACCGCGCATGACACCGGGGCGTGCTCCGGGCATTTCCGCCCGGCATGGCCTCGCCGCATCGGCTGGAGAGGTGGGTCCCGGCGGAGCGGGTCCGCAGCCGGCCCTCGTGCGCCCTCTTCAAGCCTGCCGCGCGGCGGCTTTATCCTCGCGCGGCGGACTCTCGCGCGCCGGTTAGCCGTCGCCGCCGGACGCCGTCGGGGTGCCGAGCAGTTTCCGGACGGTGTCCAGCAGCGCCGCATGCGAGAAGGGCTTCGTCAGCGTCGCGGCCGCCCCGAAATGCTTTGCTTCCTCCAAAAACGTCTCTCCCACGACGCTGCCGCCGCCGCTGATCGCGATGATTTTGACTCCCGGTGCCTGCCTGCGGAGCTCCAGGATGGTCGCCAAGCCATCCTGGCCGCCCATGAAAATGTCGCA
>CAYQDT010001044.1:0-1780 GCA_964416225.1 uncultured bacterium | reverse complement strand
CGCGATCGCACGTGAACCGCTCTTTGCGTCCATCCGGCCAGCGGACCTCGATCTCGTCCACCCGCGCGTGGCCGCCGAGGCCGAAATGGAGCCAGGGCGAGCTGCTGGAGAGGTAGCTGGAAGCCGGCGAGACCACGCCCCACCAGCGATCCTCTCCGGCGCGGACGCGCACCTCCGCTCCATACGCAAAGCGGTTCCGACCGCGCCCGCGCAGCTCCAGCTCCAGCCAGTTCCCCGTTCCGCTGGAAGTGTTTCGCAGCAGGACCGGCGGCCCTTCATGGTTCACCACGAGGAGATCCACGCGGCCGTCTCCGTCGAAGTCGCCGGACGCCAGCCCGCGCGCCACCAGTGGTTGGGAGAACGCGGGGCCGGCGCTCCGGGAGATGTCGCTGAACAGCTTTCCGCCTTCGTTTCGGAACAACTGCATTGATTGGGCGTACGTCTGCGTGGGGTCAAAGTCGTGCACATTGTCGTATACCTGCCCCTCGGCAAATACGAGATCCGGCCACCCGTCATTATCCACATCCACCCATTTGGTGCCGAAGCCCAGCGGCTTCGTCGTCGGACCCGCCAGCCCCACCGCGGTGCTCGCGTTTTCAAAAAAACCACCCTGGTTGTGGAACAGTGAAAACGGCTGATCGGCGAAGTCGGTGACCACGAAATCCGGGCGGCCGTCCCGGTCGTAGTCTCCCCAGTCCACCCCCATGGCGGCGGCGGCCGCCTGCCGCACGTTGAGCGCCACCCCCTGGCGCATCGCGACATTCTCAAATCGCCGGCCCCCGCGATTGCGCATCAGGTCCGCGTACATCCCGTCGTTCCCAAGGTAGAAGTCCGTGCGGCCATCACCGTCGAAGTCCGCAAACCCGAGGACCAGCATCTTTCCGTGTGCGGCGCGCATCCCGGACGCGGCGGTGACGTCGGTGAAGTGCGCGTGCCCGTCATTCCGGTAGAGGTGCGGGAGCTGAGGAGGGTAGCTGTTCGGCGGGCAGCCCGATTCCACGCCCTGCCCCATCCGGCAGTGCTGCGGCGAGGCCGCGGTGTAGCGGACGTAGCTGCCCACGACGAGGTCGAGGGTGCCGTCGCCGGTCAGGTCCATAAAACCCGCGGAAGTAGACCAGCCCTGCGGCTTGAGGCCGGACTCCCGCGTGTAGTCCCGGAAGGTGGGCCCGGGTCCGCCTTTAAGAAAGGCGAGCGTGTTGTAGCCGGTGAGGAGCAGATCCAGGTAGCCGTCGCCGTCCGCGTCGCCGACCGCCACGCCCTTCCAGAAGCCCCGCACCCGGTCCAGGCCACTCGAGTGCGTTGCGTCCCGGAAGACGCCATTCCCCTGGTTGAGGTAGAGCGCGGGGGTGCCCTCCCCTACCAGCAGTACGTCCAGCCTTCCATCGTTGTCCGCGTCCAGAAACGCACAGCCGCAGCCCATCTCGTGCAAGATGGTGAGGGGGCGAGCCGCACGCGGCTCCCAGCGAAAGGCCAGGCCCGCCGGGCCGGTTACGTCCTGGAACGAAATCGAAGTGGATCCGGGCACCGCCGCACGCGAAAGGCGATCCGGTGCCGCCGTCTTCTTGCAGCCGGCGAGAATGGTGGCCGCCGCAGCAAGAAGCCATCCCAGTTTCAGCAAGAAGCGCATGCAGCTTAGAGGTCGGTGGCCGCACGGATACCACCGATCGGGATTGAGACCACCTGGATTCCGGGACGCGCGCTGTTGACGGCGGAGAATGGGCGGCGGTGGCTCGGCATGGAGATTCGCGAAGCCACTCGGATATAGTTTTCGGCTCGCGGA
>CAYQDT010001043.1:0-1786 GCA_964416225.1 uncultured bacterium | reverse complement strand
CGGGATGATGAAGCCGTTCCTGGACCGCGGCGAAACCGTGTTCTGCGTGGTACATGGCAGCCAGCCGAAGTACACCATCCCGGAAATCCTGGTGGACGTCGACCGCGCCACCCGCTTCGTTCGCTACCATGCCCGGGAATACGGGGTCGACCCGGACCGCCTGGGGATCGCCGGTGGCAGCGCCGGCGGTCACCTCTCCTTGATGCAGGGCGCGCGCGGACACGACGGCGATCCGAAGGCGAAAGACCCGGTGGATCGGGTCAGCAGCCGCGTGGAGGCCGTCGCCTGCTTCTTCCCGCCTACGGATTTTCTCAACTACGGCAGCACCGGGGTGAACGCGCTGGAAGACGAGACCCTGAAGGCGTTCTGGGTGGCGTTCGGGTATAAGAGCCGCGAGCATGCGGAGCTGCAGGCGGTGGCGCGCGCCGACTCGCCGCTCTACCTGATGACGGCGGCCATGCCTCCCACGCTCATCATCCACGGCGACGCGGACAAGCTGGTGCCGATCCAGCAGTCCGAGCTCGTCATGAAGAGGCTGGAGGAGCTGCACGTGCCGCACCAGCTCGTGGTGCGGCCGGGCAAAGCGCACGGCTGGCCGACCCTCGGCGAGGATGTCCCGATCCTGGCAGACTGGATCCAGGCGCACGTCGGCGACCACCCGTCCAAGCCGTAATCCTCGGGGAACGGGACGCAGAGGGGCACGCTCAATTCCCCGTCCGGCGAGCGAGCTCGTCGAGGACACGTCCCGTCCCCCGGTCGAAACCGGCGGCGTCCGGAACCGCAGTGCGGGAGGGCGGCCGGGATGGGGCACGGCGCGCGGGCCTGCCTGCCACCACCCGCCTGTAGCGGGGAGGCGCCGGACGAGCGCGGCCGGGGACCTCCAGGCGCCGGGCATCCAACACGCGAGGGTGGGGATGGGGAGCCACCGCGGGGCGGGCGCGGCGCACGGGGATCGTTGCGGCACTCTTGCGCAGCGGGTGGAGCGGGCTCTGGCGGACGGGCGGTCGGCCAATGCGGACCGCGAGCGACTTCGAGCGCGCCGGACGCCGCTCTCGCGTTTCATGAATCCGGCCGGGAGCGTGCGCGACAACCGACCGGGCCGGCCGCCGGCGGAGCGCCGCGGGGGAAACAGCAATGGGGCCCGGTGGCGGACTCCCATCGAAGGGACGCCGGTTGGTGATCCTTCCCAGGGCCAACCCGGTCCCGAAGACAAGCAGGACGGCGAGAACGGAGATCAGCGGGACGCGCCAGGCAAGCCGCGACGCGCGAGCCCGCTCCGCATGCCGAGACGGGCGACGGCCGCGCCGCAGCTCCCGGTGCGCGCGGGCAAGACGGATGAAGTCCAGCTCCTTGGTGGAGCTGTCGTCCTCATCTTCGAATGTGTCGCGTTCGGATAGGGACATCGTTGTTCCCCATGAGAAAAGGGTGGGCGGGCCAGGCGCCCGAGTGATGCCGGCGGACGTATCTCCGAAGCGGGCGAGGGCGACGGCGGCTCTGCTCCCCGTGCGGCGGAATCGCACGAATGCGTCATTGAACCGCTCCCGCGTCTCTCCGGTTCCACCCTAGCGAAGGGGCGACTGCCGGTACAGGACGTATTGTCCTCCGAGCGGATTGGTGAGCGTGAGCCGCTCGCGGCTGCCGTCCGGTTGGACCACCCACGAGTAGCGCCGGCCCGCGATGATCACGGACTTCCCCTCGATATACCAGCGATACGGATTGAGCACGGGCGCTTTCGGCACCTGAGGGATGGACGCGGCTCCGGCCCCGGTCCGCAGTGAGCCGGTGC
>CAYQDT010001042.1:0-1786 GCA_964416225.1 uncultured bacterium | reverse complement strand
ATTCCAGAACCGCATCTAAAACGAGCTGGGTCTTAAGGGCGTCCCGGAAGGTGGGGTGAGCCGGGTTCTTCGTGGTCAGCCCCTTAAGGAAGTCCGCAAGTGCGTTCGTGAAGGTATGCTCGTAGCCGATGGTGGTCCCCGGGACCCACCAGTTTTTCATATACGGATGCTCGAAGCCGGTGACGTGGATACTGCGCCAGCCGTGCAGGTGTTCGGCATCGCCGTGGTCGTAGTACTGCAGCCGGTGCGGGTCCTCCAGGTCGAAGTAGACCGAAGCGCGCTCCCCATTGAGCTCCAGCGTGTTGTAGTTCTTCCGGCCGCGCGCATACCGGGTCGATTCGAAGAGGCCGAGCGAGCCGTTCTGGAAGCGGCACATGAACTGGCAGGCGTCGTCGATGGTCACCGGCTTCTTCGTGCCCGGCTCGTCCTGGACGGGTCGCTCCTTCACGAAGATCTCCGTCATCCCGGTCACGGAGGCGATCGGGCCGTTGAGCCACAGCGCGGTATCGACGGAGTGGGAGACGAGGTCTCCGGAGACCCCGGAGCCGGCGACTTCCGCCTCCAGACGCCAGAGGGTAGCGCCTCCCTGCGGCAGCTCCGGGCTGATGGTCCAATCCTGAAGGTACTGGGCGCGGTAATGAAACGGGCGCCCGATCCGTCCCTCATCCACCACCTGCTTCGCGAGAGCGATCGCCGGCACGCGCCGGTAGTTGAACCAGACCATGTTCGGCACGCCGGCCCGTTCCACGGTGTCCGTCATCTCGCGTGCCTCCGCGCCGTTCATCGCGAGCGGCTTTTCGCACAGGACCATCTTCCCCGCCGCCGCCGCCGCCAGCGCGATCTCCCGGTGCGTGTTGTTCGGGCTGCCGATGTCGATCGCGTCGATGTCCTTCCGCTCGACAAGGCGGCGCCAGTCCGTCTCGACGCTCTCGAAGCCCCAGCGGTCGGCGAACTCGCGCGCTTTCCCCTCGCTCCGCGCGCAGACCGCCTTCAGCACGGGGCGGTACTCCAGCTCGAAGAACTGGCTCACCTGCCGGTATGCGTTGGCGTGGGCCCGCCCCATGAACCCGCAGCCGATCAGTCCCACGTTCAGCGTCGTTGCCATTCCGGTTCCTCGAAGGTCCTCGCGGCGAAGATCCGCTGGGCGTTGCCGGCCGGTGCCGACTACCCGAAGCGGAGGTTCAGCGCGTCGACGGCCCGCTTGCACTGCTCAGTGACGGTCCAGGCGTCGGGCCAGAAGCAGAGGTCGATGGTCCACCAGTCGTGGGGCACGCCGCTCCGGCTCAGCTCCGGCAAGAGGGCACCGAAGTCCAGCAAGCCCTCGCCGATCGGCGCATGGGTGGAGGTCTCGTCGTCGTGTAGGGTGCCGTCCGAGTCGATCAGGTGGACGTGGCCAATCTTTCCGCGCAGCCGGCGCGCCAGCTCCAGCGCGCCGCCCGGAAGGGTCTCGCGCTTCCCCGGCTGCCGCGCGCCCACGGCCGCGACCATATGGGCGTGGCACGTATCGAACATGACGCCGAAGTTAGGCCGGTCCACCTCTTCCACAATCCGCAGGATGTCGGACGGCTTGTTGAACGCGAAGCCGGGCTCGAACTCCCACACCACGCGCAGTCCCCGGTCGGCCGCCTCCTCCGCGCATGCCTGCCAGGTCCGCACCACCCGCCGGCGCGCGCTCTCGGCATCCACTTCCTCGAAAACGGTGGGAGGCTGAACGGTATCGACACGGATCATGTCGATCCCGAGGTCGATGCAGAGCGCGATTTCGTTGCAACCGACTTAGCGAAAG
>CAYQDT010001041.1:0-1789 GCA_964416225.1 uncultured bacterium | reverse complement strand
CACCCCGGAGGGAGCGTTAGGCCCGCCAGGGCCGTGAAAGCGACCAGAGGGGCGCACCGTCGCGGGAGGGCGGACGGCAGCGACAAGGGGCGGGGTGAACGGGAAAGAAGAATCCGGCCGAGTCAAGGGCATCAATAGAAGCGAGAGCGCAGCCAGGACCCAGCGCCGGCGCCCGACTCGCCTCCGCCCCCGGGCTACCGGGCCGGCTCCGCGTTCCAGACCTTGATGTCGTCGAAGTAGCCGTCCTTGCCGCTCACCCCCAGCTCGATCTTCGACTTCGTGGGGTGGCCGATGCCCGGCGACTTGAAATAGGCGACCGGCTTCCCATCGATGGTGACCCGCATCGCCTCGCCCACGGTCTCGACCACGAGGGTGTACCACTTGCCGGGCTCCAGGCGGTCGGAGAGCGGGAAGCTGACCTGGTGCTCGGCGCGAATCCGGTTTGCCTCGTCCCGCTTCGCCGGGTCCTTCCGCATCGCGATCAGGATCTCGTTCTGGCTGCCGTCCCGCTCGTCGAGGATCACCACGCGGTCGAGGTGCACCTGGGCGCGGCAGAGGTGCCCGTAGTGGGAGCCCTTGTAGCTGCGGTCGTCGAATTCCACGTCCATCACCGTGGCGCCCGCGAAGCGGATCTTGACCTCCACCACGCTGTCCTTGGTGGGGACCGTCAGGCCGTAGACGGCGGCGTGGGGCTCCACGGCCGGCTTCCCGTCCTGGGCGGGGATGGACCGGTCGCGCGTTTGGGAGCCCTTGAGCATCCCGTTCTCGAAGGTGAAAGTCGGCACCACGTCATGCCAGAGCTTCGAGTGCTCCGTCCCTTCGAAGTCGTCCGAGAAGAGCAGCTCCTTCTTCACGGCGATCGACTTGCCGGGGATGACGGGCAGATCGGCGGCGAGGCTGCCGGCGAGGGGGAGGAGCGCGAGGAGGCCGATCAGAGCGGAGGCGGCGTAGGTTTTCATGGCAGTGAAGACGGGCGCGGCGGAGCGGATTGGGGGCGCGGCGCGGAAGCGGCCGGCGCGTCGGAATGGAGGTACGTTGGCCCGCGCCGCGGGGACCTCCTTCCTGGCGCCCGTTTCGCCCCGCAGCCGCCAGTTCCCGGCGGTCGGGGAACGGGAATGGGCGGTGGTTTATGCGCGCAGCCCGTGCGGGATGACGGAAGGGAGCCGTGGAGCAAGGCGGCCTTTCGGTCACCCGGTGAAGGAGCGAGATGAGCGAGCGATGTCCCGTGCTGGTCAACCTGCGTGCCGGCGCGCTGCACGAGCAATCCGGGCCGGAGCAGCTCCGGCGGATGGCGCGGGATGTGGGGCTGGAACTGCAGCTCATCCCGACCCGCTCCCCGGACCAGTTGCGGGCCGAGCTGAAGCGGCTGGTCGATCAGGGCGCGGAAAAGGTGGCGATCGCGGGCGGCGATGGAACCGTCGCCCTCGCCGTCCAGGAGCTGGCGCATCGGCCGACGGCGCTGGGCATCCTCTCGCTGGGCACCTTCAACAACTTCGCGACGGCGCTGCGGCTGCACCACAACCTGCCCGCCGCCCTTCGCACGCTGAAGTGCGGGGTCGTGAAGGCGGTGGACCTCGGCAAGGTGGGTGACCGCTATTTCACGGAGACCGCCGGCGCCGGTCTCTTCGCGGACGGGCTGGCGCTCTATGGCTCCGGAAGCAACAAGAACCTGCTCCGCGGCGCCTACGCGGGGCTGCGGCTGGCGCTCTCCTTTCGCGCTCGAGAGATCGAGGTGATCGTGGATGGGCAGACGCACCCGGAGCGCGTGACCCTCTGCGAGGTGGCCAAC
>CAYQDT010001040.1:0-1794 GCA_964416225.1 uncultured bacterium | reverse complement strand
CGGGTGGCCGAGGAACACTGATGCCGGGGCCCCCACGGTTTTATCCCGACCGGGCGGCCCGGCAGCGGGCTTACCGGGAGCGGCAACGCGCCGCAGCCCTTGAGGCGGAAGCGGAGGCCACCGGGACCTCCGTCTACGCGCACGTGCTCCACGCCGCCATCCGCCGGGCGTGCGCGCTTCCCCAGGGAGAGGTGGCGCGGCAGGTGTACCGGGAGGACCCGTTCGACACCCTGCGGGCGCTCGCGGACCACTTCTACGACGTGGGGGAAGTGCCGAGTACCGAGCGACCCTGGCTTTGCGTAGCGCCGGCCGAGGCACGCCGGGAAGGCGCTCCGGCTGCGCCGGACTCACCGCCGAAAGGAGACCCCGCTAGCTAAAGAGACCCGAAAGGAGCAGCCCCGCGGAGCGGATCCGCGCTACCCTGCCGACCGGGAAATCTAATTGTCGCCGTCGGGAAAAATAGTTGTCGTTCATCAGCCGTATGCTTCCTGCGGGACACGGTCGACACGGCGCGCGCCGCTGCGCCGGACGTGGTTGTCGCTTATACCCCCGCGGACGGGAAGCCGGACCTCCAGCGTCTGCTTCCGAAAGACCTCCTCTGGACGGAGCAGCCGGACGGCAGCCGGACGGCAGCCGGACGGCAGCCGGACGGAGCGCCTCGACGCCGCAGCAATGTACGCAGCAGAATCCGGATTCGGTCCACTCCTCCTGACCGGCACCGACAGCCCTACGCTCCCGCCGTCCTTCCTGCAGATGGCTCTCGATGCGCTCGGAGCAGACCAGGCGGACGTCGTGCTGGGCCCCACGGACGACGGCGGGTATTATCTTCTCGGCCTCCGTGAGCCTGTGCCTCACCTCTTCGACGAGATCGCCTGGAGCACACTTTGTGTGTACGAGCAGACCACCACCAATACGAAGCGCCTCGGGCTGCGCGTCCATTCTCTGCCGGTCTGGTACGATGTCGACACCTCTGAAGACCTCCTCCGGCTGCGCCGCGAACTCGCCGCCACGGCCGCGGCGAGATCCCGGGCCCCGGCGACTTACCACTGGCTGCACACCCACAACCTCGTCCCGCTCCCCTCAAGCTGACTTCGGCCTTCTCCTCCGGGTGCCCGCCCGCCGGATGGGCGCATAGAGTCGCGCGAGCGTGCGCGGTGGGACGCCGGCCCAGTAGAGGAGCTGTAAAAGGACCCAGCCGGCGTACGTGAACGCAAAGGAGCGGCCCTCGAAGCGGCGCGAGGAAGTCACCACCGCGCTGGGCACGTGTACGAACCTCCCCTGCCGCTTCAGCCGGCGCACCAGGTCCAGGTCCTCGAAGAGCGGGACCGGCTGCACGCCCCCGGATTGCTCATAAGCGGAGCGGCGGGCGAAGATCGCGGATTCTCCGTAGCAGAGTCCCAGCTTCCGCCCATGGGGGTAGAGCCAGGTCAGGAAGCGCGCTGGACGGCTGTCCCCCTCGAACCGCACTGCGGAGTTGCCGCCCGCTGCCGCCGGGTCGCGGAGCGCCTCCTCGATCAGCTCCATCGCGTCGGCCGGCGGGAGCGTGTCGGCATGGAGGAACCAGAGCACCTCTCCTCCTGCGATTGCTGCCCCTGCTCGCATGTGGCTGCCCCGCACGCGCTCGGATTCGATAACCCGGGCTCCGTGTTTCCGCGCGATGGGGACCGTCCGGTCCGTGCTGCCGCCATCCGCCACAATCGCCTCGACCGGCCCCCCGGAGGGCCGCGATCGCGTCAAGCAGGACGCCGATCGCCAGTTCCTCGTTCCGGGTGGGAATGATCGACAGCAGCTCGC
>CAYQDT010001039.1:0-1797 GCA_964416225.1 uncultured bacterium | reverse complement strand
GAGCCTGGACCGGTCCCACCCCAGCGACAGCATCGTCCGCAAGGCGTACGCGCTGCTCGCCACCGCCCGCCTCTGCCAGGGCGAGTGGGAGGCGGCAATCCGGGCCAACGAGGAGGGCCGCACCCACTATCCCGACGACGCCGAGCTCCTCTTCCAGGCGGGGCAGCTCTACCAGCAGTTCGGGCGCTTCTCGGAGGCGCGGCTGGCCCTGGAGCGGCTACTGGAGGGAGGCGAAGCAGAGCACTACCGGAGTGTGGACGTGGGGCTGCGGACCTACCGCGGCCGCCATGAGCTGGCGCTCCTCCACCGCCGGATGGGCGACGCCCTGCACTGCGTCCGTGTGCTGCGGGAGCTCGCCGCCACGCAGCCGGCCTACCTTCCCGCGCAGGTGGACCTGGCGGAAACCCTCCACAGCCTCGGCCGGTACGGCGAGGGCTTTGCCTTACTACAGGCGCTTCCTACCTTGCCCGGGATTGCGGAGGACGTGAAGCGGCTGCGGGCGCTGGACTGGCATACCACTCCGGCCGCGGGCCCGGGACCGAGCAGCGCTAGTGGCCCTCCCGCCGGGCGAGACCGGAGCGTGCAAGGCTGATCTGCGGCCCTTCCGCTTCCGAAGCCGGGCGTTCCCCTACTCCGGCCACTCCTACCACGTCCCACGACGGCGCGGGCGACAACGAGCGGCCGGAGGAAGGCGCGCTCGCGCTGGCGGCGCTCCAGGACCTGCGGAACGCGGCCTGTCCCCACGGAGGGATCCTCAAGGGCGGGCATGTCCGGGGGCGTGACGGTGTCGGCGGCCACTTGGTCGTCAACCAGTACGAGTACGAGCTCGCGCCGGGCGTACTGAACGTGGACATCACGCGTTCCGCTCTGGAGAGCGGTCCGGGCTGATCTTCTCCCTCTCCACTCTGGAGCACATGCGGCGCGACCGAGGCGCGTCCGACTGGCTAAAGCGGCCCGGCGCTGTGGCGGCTGCGGATCGAGCTGCTGGCGCCGGTAGGACGGCTGCTCGTGACGGTGCCGCTCGGCTGCCACCTGGACCTGGACCGGGCGATTTGCGCCGGGGAGACGGGCCGGGACGTCTGCGGCTTGCGCCGCCTCAACGCCGAGAGCGAGTGGGACGAGGGGGAGGCCGAGGCCGCGGGAGATCCCGCCCAGGGCCGACCGAACCCCGGCGGAAAAGTCGTCACGGTGCTCGCCTGCGGATAGCGGACCGGGGAACCGTTCGGTGGGCACGCGGCACTGCGGAAATCGGAGCGCTGCGCGAGCGACCCCAAAGGCGCTCCCGTGACGGGGAGCAGGTCGCGGGAGCGGGACGAGGCTGCCGGGGGGGCGATCCTGCGACCCCTCGCTTATGGGCCGAGCTTGTATTCCCGCGGGTGTACCGTGAAGGGCGTCGAGCAGCACTGCTCGCGCATCGCGGGCACGGCTGGCGCAGTGTTCATAAAGATGAATGAAAGATTTATATGCAGCACTTGAAGGTATGGACTTCGACGTCCATAAATCTAATACAAGGCTCCACTCAATGTATCTCACGGTGCCCTGAGCGGCTGGCCTCAGCTGCGGGATCAAAGGACGGAATCCATTGGACAGCTCGGACGCGCTCGGCATCGATGTCTCCCTTTACCAGGGCTCCGTGGACTGGACGGCGGTGCGGTCGGCGGGGATCTCCTTCGGTATCGCCAAGGCCACCGAAGGGCTGCACCTGGTCGACCCCTTCTTCGCCGCGAACTGGCGCGGCATGCAGCGGGCCGGCCTCGTCCGCGGGGCGTACCACTTCTTCCACCCCACCCTGGATGC
>CAYQDT010001038.1:0-1798 GCA_964416225.1 uncultured bacterium | reverse complement strand
ACACGGTGTATCTACGGATGGAGACGACCGGCCGGAAGGGACCTTCCAAGCACGTAGCGATCCTGGCGCCGCGCGAGGTGGTTGAAGCGGTCCGCAGTGAGGCCGAGCGCACCGCGGCGCGGCGAGCGCAGAACCGGGCGGCGGCGGCCCAGAGGCGTCGTCAAAAAGACGAGCGTGCCCGCGCCGAGGCGCTGGCGGAGTTGCGGCGCCTGTCCATGGACCTGCAGGGAAAGCTGGAGCTCGCGGTTCGAGCGCACATCCGCCACCGCCACACCCCGTATGACGACCCGCTCCACGCGCACCGCAGCCAGGAGGACGCGCGGGAGCGGGTAGCTCCCCACGTGGAGCGGGTCTACGAGCAGTGGCGCGGCAACCCGGGACTGGCAACCGATGGAGTGCCGCGCTCCGCGTCCCACTCGGTCGAAGGGGCCACCGCTGGTGATGTCGGTGCGGCGCGGGGAGACGACCCGGACCCGAGCGCGGAACGCGATCCTGTCCGTTAGCACGGCACGGGCTCCGATTGCCGCGTTTCAGTGACCACCGGAACGCACCCGGGCGCTCGGGGATCGGCGGGGGTACCGTGGTCGGGCGTGCGGGTTACTGCGGAGCCAGGCTTGCCCCCACTGCATCCCTCGGCCCGAACGGGCCCAGGCGTCCAGCTCGCACGGAGGCAGTCATGCCGCCGCTGATCGAGGGTGAACCGGTCCGCCCTCGATTGGCCGAGCGTCGTCGAAGGGCACGACAACGTTCTCGGGCTGGAGCGTCCGTTCATTCGCGGTGAGCCGCAGCAAACGGGAATGCGGCAGTATGGAAGTGGATGCCCTCCCTTCTCCTCCCATTACCTGCGAAGAAAATGAGCGGAGGCTGGCAGTGGCGGATACGCTCCCAGCTGCCGCGGAACGCTACCTCGTGGAGAAGAAGCGGATTACCGCGCTGGACGGCCGGGTATCACCTCCCCCGGTACCCGCCTCCACGCGGTTCACGGGCTCGTCCTTCACCTTCAGGCTTTTGGCGCGAAACTCGCCCAGGCTCTTTGCGACTTCCGCCATCTGGCCCTGGCCGCCCGCCTTCACCCCCAGCAGCGCCACCGGAGTGGTTGTGGCGAATGCCACCAGCGTCTCGATGCCGAAGTTGCCGTTAGGGTCCACCTGAATCACGCTGCTGCCATCTCGCCCCACCAGGCTGACGAGCTGGTTGGCCGCAACCCGGTTGTTGGCCACGTGCTGATTCGGAAAAAGCAGCGTCACGTTCCCCGTGCTGTCCACGTTGTAGATCGTCACGAAGCAATTCCGGTCCGCCCGGAAACCCACCCCCACGTCCTCGCCGCCCCGGTACGTGGCGCCAGGACCCCGGTCCACCGCCAGGGAGAGCTGCACGGGGCCACCGGTGCCGACCGCCTGCACCAACTGCTGCACCGGGTCGACGGTCAGCGCCTGCACCGCGGGCCGCACCGGGGCGGGCCCTGACCCGGTCGGCGCCGCCGACGTGCCGGTTCCCTCGACGGGCAGCCAGTTGCCGGAGATCCTGAAGTTCACCCTGCTGGCGAGCTGCTGGGCCACAAAGCCGGTGTCCCCGGGCGCGCCGGACTGCTCTTCCACGAGGTTGTGAGTCCGGTCCCCAATCTGGACGCTCACCTGGTCCTGGTTCTTGACGATCACCGTCCCCTTCAGGTTGTACTCCGCGCCGGTGCTCACCACGCGCACGTCCCGGCTCTGGTTCAGCCAGAAGATCAGCGCCTGGCGCAGCGCCTGCGCGTCAACGCCCCCGGTGAGGGCGCCCACCGCCACGGTCGGGCGCG
>CAYQDT010001037.1:973-1803 GCA_964416225.1 uncultured bacterium | reverse complement strand
TGGAAGGTGCTCCCGCCGCCCGCGTCCAATGCAGTTCGGAGAGGCGGTGGGAATAGGCCACGCTCACGGCTCGCTCCCGGGTACTGCGCGAACCGCTCCTCCGGTACCGGCCGCCGGCTCCTTCCGCCCGGTTTCGCGGCCATGCGATGCCGCTATTGTACCGTGTGCCGGCCGCCGAATGCCGGGCCGTGCCGGGATGGCCGGCCATCGCTATCCACACCTTCCCGTTCGGGTCCTTAAATCCGTATGCAACGTCTGTTTACTCTCTCGCTTCTCTCCGTGCTGGGAGCCGCCGCGGCGGTTGCCGCCCCGGACCGTCACCCGCGCGCGGCCGGCGCTCCCGCTTCCCCCACGGCCGCCGGGCTCCGCGCGCCGCTGCCGTATCGGGTGCCGGCGAAGCTCCCGGACCTGGCCGAGACCCTCAACCCGGCCGAGACGCAGCTCACTGGCTACCTGGGCGAGCGCGTGGCGAAGAGCGCGCACGAGCGGCTTCCGAACGTCGACGAGGCGCCGCTGCTCGCGGGGTTCCGGAAGAAGCCGGGCGAGCAGGCCTGGATCGGGGAGCACGTGGGGAAGTGGCTGCACGCTTCCACCCTGGCCTGGGCAAACGACGGCGACCCGGCCCTCCGCGCGAAGCTGGACCGCGTGGCCGCGGAGCTGATCCGCACGCAGGAGGCGGACGGCTACCTGGGCACCTACACGCCGGATAAGCGGTTTCAGCTGGCGGCGAACGCGGATTGGGACGTGTGGGTCCACAAGTACGACCTCATCGGCCTGCTGACCTATTACCAGTACACGGGGAACCCGAGTGCTCTCGCCGCCTGCCGCCG
>CAYQDT010001037.1:0-963 GCA_964416225.1 uncultured bacterium | reverse complement strand
GCGTGGGGGACCTGCTGGTCCACACCTTCGGACCCGGCAAGAAGAGCATCCTCTCCGCCGGGACCCACGTGGGGATGGCCGCCACGAGCATCCTGGAGCCGATGGTGCTCCTCTACCGGGACACGGGCGAGCCCCGCTACCTGGAGTTCGCGCGGTACATCGTCCGGTCCTGGGACGAGCCGAAGGGACCCCGGGTCCTCCACACCCTGCTCACGGAAAAATCGGTGGGCAAGACGGCCAACGGCAAGGCGTACGAGATGCTCTCGAACCTGGTCGGCCTCTGCGAGCTGGCGCGGGTGACGGGGGAGCGCGAGTACCTGCAGGGCGCGCAGAACGCGTGGAGCGACGTGGTGGCCCACCAGCTCTACCTCACCGGCACCGCCAGCTCCCATGAGCACTTCCACGCGGACTACGAGCTGCCGAACCAGATGAGCGCCAACGTGGGCGAGACCTGCGTCACGGTCACGTGGATCCAGTTGAACCAGCAGCTTCTGCGGCTGACCGGAGAGGCGAAGTATGGAGACGAGCTGGAGCGCTCCTACTACAACCACCTCTCCGCCGCGCAGCGTCCGGACGGAAAGCAATGGTGCTATTACACCTCGCTGGACGGTACGAAGCCGTACGGCCCCGGCATCAACTGCTGCGTCTCCAGCGGCCCCCGCGGGATGGCGCTGGCGCCGACCCTGACCTACCTCCGCTTCCACGACCAGGGGCGGGAGGGGCTGGCCGTCAACCTCTTCGAGACCTCCACCGTGCGCACCGTGCTGAACGGGCGGCCCGTCGAGGTGACCCAGAACGCGGCGTTCCCGTACCGCGGTGAGACGACGCTGACCCTGCACCTCCGTGACCGCGCGACCTTCCCCCTGGAGATCCGGTCACCCGCGTGGGCCGGGCCGCTCACCGTCAGCGCGCCCGGAAGCCGCCGGATCGCGGGGCCGAAGGGCGGCTGGGCGGTGCTCCCCG
>CAYQDT010001036.1:0-1804 GCA_964416225.1 uncultured bacterium | reverse complement strand
ATACCAAAGACATCAAGTTGAAGGTCGGCAGCAAGGAAGCAGTCGTCAACCAGATGGTTGTGGTGATGGACCGCGCAGCGTTCGTAGAGAGTGGACGCACCATTGTGCCGATTTCCTTTATGGAAAAGGCGCTGGATTTGCAGGCCGAGTTTGACGTGAAATCCGGGACGATCATTCTCGCTCGCAGGTAGCCGCAGCGGCACGGTTCTGGAAAGAGGCTCGGCGCACCGGCGCCGGGCCTCTTTCGCTTGTACTCTCGCTCATCCTGTCGCCCCACCGCCCGAATCTCGCGGCGGCTGCCCGTCTCGCCGAGCGCCGGAGCACTTCCGCCGGCCTCCGGTCCGGCAAATCGAGCAGGAAGGTCGCTCTTGGCCGGGAAACGGCTCGGTGTCGCCTGGGTTGCGTTGGGGGTGATGCCATGTCCCAGCTACTGGTAGCACAGCCGGAAAAGCGGTGTCGCTCCTGCGGCCATCCATACCGGCCACCCATGTGGGGGCGCAATTACCTCTGCGCCGCGTGCGGCGCCCGGCTCGACTCGCGCGGAGCAGCGGGCGCCCGCGTCCGACACCTGCCGGCGTGGGCGTACTACGCAGCCGGCACCCTCGTGCTGGCGGGCGTCGTGATACGCCTCGCGGCGGAGCGCGGCCAGAGCTGGCGGGCGGAGCGCGGCCGCCTGGCTTCCGTCCCCCCGGAGATGGTGCTTCCCGCGCGCCACGCGGAGCGGATCGCCCGGCGTATCGAGTTGCTGGAGGCGGACCTGCAGCACGATCCGCGCGACCCTCTCATCCTGACCTGGCTGGCGGAAAACTACCTTCAGCTCGGAGCGCTCCGCTGGGAAAAGGATCGGACCCGCAGCGCGGCAGATTTCCGGCGGGCCCGCAAGCTGGCCCGAACGCTGGCCCGCGCCGCGCCGAACCTGGAGCACGTCGCCACCATCCTCTCCGCGCAGGCCGAGGAGCACCAGGCGCTCACGTGGGTGATGACGAATACCTCGACCGTGGCGACCCGTGCCGCCGTGCTCCGCGACGATCCGGCCGCAGCAATGCTGGGGGAGGTCGACCCGGGGTTCGCCGCACCGCCCGGATTCTTCGGCGACAGCCCGACACCCACTCCGCCGAGTGTGATCGTCCCCGGCGACACCTATCCCGGGGGTCCCGGTCCTGCGGGTCCCGGACCTGCGGGCCCTGGTCCTGAGGGCACTGGTCCTGCCGGCCACGGCGCCGGCCATTCCGGGCGAACAGTCATAACGACCGCGGCGGCGCGCGACCCGTTTGGCGGCGGTTTTCCGCCCGCCACGCCTCCGATGCCGGGAATGCCCCGTTGGGCTTCACTGGCCCCGGCGAACCTGACGAATCCGGAGATGGAACATTACCGGGCGCGCCTGCGCTCTAGGCAGTCCGACTACGAGGCGGCTGCAAGCCTGGTCGTGCTGCTCGACGGCCGCGCGGATGAGCTGATTCACCCCAATCGCACCTCGACCCGGGAGTGGAGCGAGCGCGAGGCGGCCCTGCGGGAGGCGGTCCGGGTCTGTGCGGACGGCGCGCGAACCGCCAGAACCCGGGTCCGGCGCGGGATGTTCCACTTCCTCGCCGCGCGGATCCTGGAGAAGCTGGGCCGGCAAAGCGAGCAGTGCGCGGAGCTAAAGGCCACCGTTTCCGAGGTTCCATTCGCCCCGGTCCCGTGGCGCGAGCTTCAGGTCGCTTCGCTGAAGGTCGGTGACATCCGCGGCTCCCGCACGGCCTGGCGACAGTTTCAGGAGTGGGCGCTGCCGCGGACCCGCCTGCGGCAATGATTTCCGACGAGC
>CAYQDT010001035.1:1287-1805 GCA_964416225.1 uncultured bacterium | reverse complement strand
TCGACGAGGGGCCCAACTCGCTCCACGGGATAACGATCGGTGTCCTCCACGAAGGTGACCGCGTGCGGGTTGCCCATGGAGACGCACGTCAGCCGCAGCACCTCGCCGCCCACTTCGAGCGGCTCGCCGATGACGCGGCTCTCCGGGTCGCCCGTCATCGGCAGCGTCCCACGCTGAAGGCCCGGTTCGCCCATGTCGACGCGCACCTCCCGCACCGCGTCGCCTTCGGTGAGGAGCTCCAGCACGTTGATCCGCTCGCCGGCCGTCTCCACGCGGAGGACGCTCTCCCGGGTCAGGCCGAGATCGTAGACGAACTTCGCCATACAGCGGATGCCGTTGCCGCAGTGCATGGCCTCGCTGCCGTCCGAGTTGAAGATTCGCATCCGGAAATCGGCCCGGTCACTCGGGAGCGCGAGAATGAGCCCGTCCGCGCCGATGCCGAAGTGGCGATCACAGACGCGCAGGGCCAGCTGCTCGAGCTCCGTTTCCGCGAGACGGACGGAAAAGCCGTCCACCAT
>CAYQDT010001035.1:0-1277 GCA_964416225.1 uncultured bacterium | reverse complement strand
TCGTTGCCCAGGCCGTGCATTTTCACGAACTTCATGCGCTCGGCGCCTCCGCGGGCTCTCCTACCGGCGGCGCGGGCGCGGCCGCTCCCTCGCCCGCGCTCGCGGATTCATCACCGTTGCTCACGCCCGCCAGCATACTCGGATGCCGCATCGGCGCCACCGACACGATCGAATGCTTGTAGACGAGCTGCGGCGGCTTTCCCTGTCCCTCCAGGATCACCGTGAACGCGTCGAAGCCCTTCACATGACCGCGGAGCTGAACCCCACTCGTCAGGTAAAGCGTGACCGGAATGTTTTCTTTTCGGAGCTGGTTCAGGAAGCTGTCCTGAAGGTTGATCTGTGACTTGCTCATTGTCCAGCCTTTAGTTGGAATGCAGCCGATGGTTGGGAGCGCCGGCCGGAGAGGAGGCCACCGGGCGGCGAGGCGCATGCATGGGTCGCCACAAGAACCGGCGCCGGAATCCGGGATGCCGGGGCAAAAGACGCGCGGGTATCGCGAGGCGGCTGGTTTCCCGGTGGGCCGGGCCTGCCTCGCGATGAAATTTAGTATACCATATGCCCCTTGCCCCGCCAAAAGCGCGGCCTGATGTTTGTTATCCATCGCTCACTCGCGGGCCGGACCCGCCTGGCGCGCGCGGACCATGCGCACCGCCACCCGGATCGCCTCCACCATGCTCTCGTGGCGAGCAATCCCCTTGCCGGCGATGTCAAAAGCGGTCCCGTGGTCCACGGAGGTGCGAATCACCGGAAGGCCCAGGGTCACGTTCACCCCGGTTTCCAGTCCGAAGAGCTTGACGGGAATATGTCCCTGGTCGTGGTACATCGCCACGACCACGTCCCACTCGCCGGTGGCCGCCCGGAGGAAGAGCGTGTCGGGCGGCCAGGGTCCGCTCGCGTCGATTCCTTCCGCCCGCGCCGCCTCAACTGCCGGCGCAATCGCCTCCAGCTCCTCCCGCCCGAACAGGCCATTCTCGCCGGCATGCGGGTTCAGCCCCGCGACCGCTACCCGCGGCCGCTCGTACCCGAGCTGACGACCCGCTTCATGGGCCGTGCGGATGGTCCCGAGGACGTTCTCGCGGGTCACCCGGTCGATGGCCTCGCGCAGGGAGCAGTGGACACTCACATGCACCACCCGCAGTCGCGGCGATGCCAGCAGCATCGTCGCCCGCCGGCCGCAGAGTGCGCCGAGGATCTCCGTGTGTCCGGGATAGTGGTCGCCGGAGAGGCGCATGGCCTCCTTGTTGAGCGGCGCGGTTACGAGGGCATCCACCTCTCCC
>CAYQDT010001034.1:0-1809 GCA_964416225.1 uncultured bacterium | reverse complement strand
GAAAATGACCTGCGCGGAAATCGCACGGCTTAAAATAGAAGCCGTCCTAGACGATTGCCCCGTCCCGGACCATCCGAGCGCTGACACCATCATGTGGTACCTGGAATGCTACCTGGACGAGTTAGCGTGCGTGGAGCCAGAGGCCCCGCTCTTTACGTCATTGACAGGTGGTGCGCTAACCCTCCGGCAACTGCAGCGAATACAGGCCAAATTTCAAGACTGGTAATGGCGCTGTTGTACTGACCCCCTAAACTGAGACACACACCTGGGAAGAATCGGCGGCCATATGGAACGACGCAGCGGGGGCTGCGGCGGAAGACACAGCCTGGGTTCCGTCCGCCCACGCGGCACCCGGCCCCCGCTACTCGCCAGGAGCCGTACGTCGATGGGTGTGTCCAGACCTAAACGTTCGTTTGATCGGGAGTTCAAACTCCAGGTGGTGCGCCAGCTCCTCGCCGGGGAAAAGCACCTGGCCCAACTCTGCCGCGAGCACCAACTCTCCGCGACGCTGGTCCGCCGCTGGAAGGAACAGTATGAGCAGGACGGAGAGGGAGCCTGGCCAGAGTTCGGCAGCCTGGTGGTGGCCCCGGACGCCGAGCTACGGGTCCGGGAATTGGAAGCCGCCCTGGGCCGCGCGCATCTAGAGATTGAGCTGCTACGCCGTGCGGTGCAGCACGCGGAAAAAGGGGGTTCACTGCCCAGGAGAAACGGGAGGTGATCGCGGCCAGTCCGGACTTGCTGCGCGAGCTGCCGCTGGCGGCGGCCTGTGCGGTCCTGGGTCTGGGGCGCGGGGGCTATTTCCGGGCGCGGGACAAGCAAGCAAGCGAAGGGTTGCCGTCCCGGCGTGGGAGAAAGGACGAGGAGACGTTGCTCGGGGCGTTGGAGCAAGTAGTCCTGGAGTTCCCCGGCTATGGTTACCTGCGAGTGACCCATCAACTCCGGCGCGCCGGGCTGCAGATCAACCCCAAGCGGGTCTACCGGCTGATGCGGGAGGTCGGCTGGCTGCACGGGCGCAAACGGGGCCGGGTGCGGACCACGGATAGTGAACATGGCTTTTCGATCTACCCGAATTTGCTGCCGGACTGCGGCTGGCGGGCGCTGACGGGACCGAACCAGGCTTGGGGAGCGGATCTCACCTACGTGCGGTTGGGGGACGGCTTCTGCTACTTGGCGGTGGTGCTGGACTTCTTCTCGCGCCGGATCGTCGGTTGGGACCTTTCGGAGAGCTTGGAAGCCAAGGGAGCGTTGGCCGCCTTGGAGATGGCCTTGAGCGGCAGGCAACCGGAAGCGGGCTGGATTCATCACTCGGATCGCGGGGTGCAGTACGCTTGTCGGGAGTATGTGCAGCGGCTGAAGCGCAGCGCGGCCCGGATCAGCATGGCCGCGGCCGGAGCGCCGAAGGAGAACGCGCCCACGGAACGGTGGATGCGCACGGTAAAGGAAGAAGAGGTGGACCTGGAAGAGTATCGGACTTTCGGAGAAGCCAAGCAAGCAATCGGCCGTTTCATTGAAGAGGTGTACAACCGGAAGCGGCTGCACTCGGGGCTGGGTTACCGGCCGCCGAACGAGTTCGAAGAAATCTTTGCCGCCGGAGCTATCCATTAGGTGTGTGTCTCAGCCCGAGGGGGTTGACACACTGTCTCGCTTGCTCTTCACCATCACTCCTTGGCATGCCGGGTTCCGTGTTCTCGGCTGCCGGAAATGAGGTGAACCCCTAAACTGAGACACACATCCCGGCAAGCAAGCGGCCCCTATGATTCGACCGCAGTGGGGCCTCCGGCCGAAGACACTGCTGGGGTTCGACCTCCG
>CAYQDT010001033.1:0-1811 GCA_964416225.1 uncultured bacterium | reverse complement strand
GCCGCCGCAGCCGCCGCCGGAGCCGCGGTGGAAGCCGCAGCCGCCGGGTGTGGGCGCGTGCCCGGCGCCGGCCGCGCGCCCGCAGGCGTCGGTACGGGAACGGAGATGCCGCAGATCTGCAGCGCCTGGCGCACGGCCGCCGGGTCCAGGCGGGGCGGCTCGATGAAGCGGCGCTTCTGCGCGTCGAACGGTGCCCAGACGCGCGGCAGGTAATAGAGGTAGCGTCCAATCCCGAAGTGCACCGCCGCTCGCTTCAGCGCGTCACTCACCGCGCTCTTAAGCGGCTCCTCTTCCTGGGCCGCCTCGCCGGCGTCACACTTCGTCACGCCGAGGACGGTGAGCTTCCCGCGGACCATCTTGCCGTCCGGCGAGAGCAGGTCGAAGTCGAAGCTCCAGTTGGCCGGCCCCACCACGGCGTCCAGCCGGCGCATCACGCTCCGGGCATCAATGTAGGCCAGCCCGAGGGCCCTCCCGTTGGAAGGGGCGCGCGGTAAAAATTCGATCTCATCCTCGGGGAACGGCGCGGACAGCCCTTCCACAATCTCTCTCGTGAACACCATCGGTTCCATGATCTCATCTCCGTCTCACACGAGATTGGTCCAGTCCAACTTCTCGGATTATAGCAAACAAATATGCAAACTTCAACGAGAATCATGGCCTGCCCGGGCGTCCGGCTAGGCGGCGCCTTCGCCGGCGGACGCCCCGAGCTCGGCACGGGCCCCGGCCGGCGAAGGCCGCGGTCCGAACAGGCGGTCGGTCTCCCGGCGCACGGCCAGCTCCGACCACCCGGGGCGGCTGGCGTGGAGCAACTCGTGAACGATGTCTTCTCCGTTCAGCAGCCGGGTGTGGCAGATCCGGGCCGCTTCCGCGTCATAGACGATGCCCACCAAGGAGCAGCCCCGGCGGCCGGTGTGGTCCGTGACCTGGCCGCACCCCACCCGCTCCAGCCGTACGACCTGTTGAACGGCGAGAAACTCCCGCCACTGTGCCACCGCCTGCTGGGCGACGGGGTCCGGCAGGGACCGGCGCCGGCCCCAGCGTTTGATTAAAGTCCGCAACTCTCGCTGCATCGCACCTTCGCATCCCGAAGTTCGAGGGACCGCGCGCCCGTTATCCTGTAGCGTTCCCGCGCTGCGTACTACCAAACCGGGACCACGAACGAGCGTTCCGCCCCTTGGGAGGCGGGAGCGCCACATCGGTGCGGAGCGCCGGCCGCTGAGCGGATGGCAGTGCCCGCTTCGGGGCAGGGCTGTGATACAGAGGAGCAGTTCCGCGGTCGGCCGGGCGCGCCGCCGGCCCTTCCCTGCGCGCCCGGCGACCACCTCACGGCGCGTCATCTCGATCTTCTTCCGCTGCGCACCGCGCCCCCGGGGCACAGAGACCATGCAAAGCGACACCTATGAACGCGCTGTGGAGGCGAGCCGGCTCCCCGAGGGCTGGCACCGCTCCTTCTGGACCCCGGGCGGCGGCAGCGCCCTGCTGCTCTACGCCGTCTTCGGCCGTTTCCGGCTGCCGCTGGAACTGGACGCGCGGAAGCACCGCGTGCTGCGGAACCCGGAATGGCTGGAGATGCGCCGTCTGGCCCGCCCCGAGGACGCGGCGGAGCTGGACCGCCTCCTCGCGTCTCCGGCGCTGGCCCGCTCACTGGACGAGCTGCCCGCCGAGGTCGCCGCCGCGGTCCGCAGCGCTCCAGAGTGTGTGGTGCTGCGGGGTGAGGCGTCCGACCCCCCGGACCTCCTCTATCTCCGGGACGCCGCGGGCACGATCGCCGCACTCCTGGACCACGGCGGGACGGCGGTCCTCGACTCGCA
>CAYQDT010001032.1:0-1812 GCA_964416225.1 uncultured bacterium | reverse complement strand
GATAGTGAAACGTTCGACCATCCTCACGGGCTGGCGGTACGGCTGGTCGGAGAGTTTGCTCCCACGGAAAACCAAGCGGTTCTCGAACGGTTGGTCTTAATCGGCGATGATGGTCGCCACAATCCTACCGCGCCTCAGGAGGCGGCTTATGCCCTGGCGTGCCTGGCAAATCCAACGGCCATCGTGGCCCTGGCCCGCGGTTACCTGACCGCAGAGAGGTATGTGGCCCGTGCCATCTTCCAGTACCTGCCGTTAGCTCTCGCCCGCATGGAAGGGCGGGAGGCTCCGCTCGAAAACCGTATTCCGATCTGGCGCTACGCGCGTTTTCCCCCGTGACGCGCTCAAGAGGAGCGCACCAGGCGGAGGATGAATCGAGGTACGCCTCACGGCCGCCGCGCCGGACGGCCCTGCGGCCGGCGGCTGAGTGTGCGGCTCGGCCGCAGCAAAGGTGCGAGGCGCGCGTCAATGCAATCGGACCACGAAGCACGCCGCTGCATCGCCGCACAACTGCTCCGCGAGGCGACTGCGTTGGAAGCCGGACGCGAGGAGGCGGTGGGGAGCGGCCTGGAAGCATTCGAGGCGTATGCGGCGCGAGCCCATGGTCACGCATGGAACGACCCTGCGCTTGGAGCGGCGTACACCTTCTGGGACTGCTGGCTGGACGCTAGAAACCACGATTGGCGGTTCTACCCTCGGCTGCGTTCGCCGGAGCAATGGGCGAGGCTTGCTCGTGAAGTAGCTGCAGCACTTGAGGCGGGCCTGGACCCGAGTGACCTGGTACGGAGGTACATCGGATAAGGCCGGAAGCGCGTGACCCGCCGGCCGGTCTCCCGCACCCGCCCCACGATCTCGTGACCGGGCAACACCGGGTAGCTCCTTCCCGACCATTCGTCGCGCGCGGTGTGCAGGTCGGATTGACAGACGCCGCAAAAGAGGATGTCGATCCGGACGTCGTGCGGCCCCAGAGCCCGGCGCGTGAAGGTGAACAGTGCCAGCGGCGTCGTCGGGCTGTAGGCCGCGTAGCCGAGCGCGGGCATGGACCCGGGCGCCGGAGCGGCCGGCCCCGCGGCCTCCCCGGGCCGCTCTCGTTCCTCATGCAGCTCTGTGAACGCGTCGGCGTCCGCGGCCTCGCGATCCGGCGCCCGCTCGCGAGTGGCGGTCCGCGGCTCCCGATCCGCGCTTGGTGTGGGGTGTTCCATCGCTCCTCCCCATCGTGAATGGCTGTCGGCGGGCCGGTGACGCCCGCGTTTTGGTCGTCAGAGCTCTCCCCTCCCCGCGCGCATCTTATCCTGGCAGCCGCGTCTCCGAACAGGCACCGGGCTCAAGAGCGCGCCCGGCCCTTCCGGCGCACATTCCGCCCTGCGAAATGACAGGTAATTTAATGTTTACCGCGTTGTCGGCGTGGTACACCCCCAACAGGGTTGTCGAGCGGTGTCCATGCGCTCGACGGATCGGCGCGAGATCAGGCGAGCCGGTCAGCGCGCGGTGCCACTCCCGCTCCCTGGCTGCCGGCAGCCGCCCGCGCCGGCGCTCCACCCGTCCCGCATGCGGCTCACCCGGCCGAACCCGCGCCTCGCCCGACTCCCGCGTGGATCACGCGGAGCCAACCAAGGCGGCCCGACGCAGAGGAGAACCGATATGGACCCGTCAGGCTTTCTCTCGAACAGCCCGGACTTCAACCTGCTCTCGCTCCGGGACCTCCTGGAAGCGCGCGACCTCTACCACGCGCACCTCATCCACCGGAAGAACGTGGTGGCCACCGCGATCGGGCGGTACCTGATCCGCAGAACGGACCCGTGGCCCACGCGCTCC
>CAYQDT010001031.1:0-1813 GCA_964416225.1 uncultured bacterium | reverse complement strand
GAGAGGCGGGAGGATACGGGATGAGGGCCACCGTTTTCGGCATATTCCAGGATTGGAAGTCTGCCCACCGGGCGCTGGAGCGCCTGAACAATGCCGGCTTCAGCGCGCAGGAAACGAACGTGCTGGGGCCGCATGGGCTTCAGGACCCGGCGGTCGACACGGATTCCACCCGCTACTTTTCCGGCACCACCCACGGCTCGGTGGAGGACGGGGCCACGGTGGGGGCCGTCGCCGGAGCCGCTTTCGGCGGCGCGGCCGGCTGGGCGCTCGGACTGACCCTCCTGGCCGTTCCGGGACTGGGGCCGCTGATGATTGCCGGTCCGATTTTGACCGGCCTTGCGGGCTTCGTCGCCGGCGCCGGGGCGGGCGGCTTCATCGGCTCCCTCACCGGGATGGGAATTCCCGAAAAGGACGCCAACCTGTATCACGAGCATGTGACGGCGGGGAGGATCGTGATCGCCGTTCCGAACACGGATCGTCCGGAGGAAGCGCAGACGTTGATGGAGAGCGCCGGTGCCCTGGAGACGCACCGGCACGCGGCGACGCCGCTGCCGACGGTCGGCAGCACGCCGGTCGGCGGTGACGTGCAGTTCGGTCCTTCTTCCGCACCGCCGGCAACCGGCGGCGCGGATCGGCTCCGCAGCCCGGAGGCCGAGGCCTCGCGGCCCACCGCGCGCCAGGGCACCGCGGTGGGCTCGCAGCGGGAGGCGGACCGCCGGCTGGACACGGCGCCCTCCGCCGGCGCCGCTCCCTGGCCGGAGGATCCCACGCCCCTGGAAGAAGAGCTCGATCGCCCGCGGAGCCGCTCGGCGGTGGCACACGGCGACGAGACTCTCCCCTGACAGCCGCTCACGCGGTAGATCGCCGGATCGCGGGACCCGTCCCGGTGGACGGGTCCTCGTCGTATTCCGAGCCGCGGCATCCGGGGATCGGCGCGGCCATCTTACCGATGCCGCGGTGCTCTGGTGACCGGACCGGGCCCCTATGCCGGCGGCTCGGAGGAGCTACCGGCCCGTTCCAACGACCAACTCCCGCCTGCCGGAGCCTGCGAGATTGGCGATACCACTGGCCGCAGGATCCTCTGCGGGCGCTCGCTGTCAATCCCACGGAGCAGCAAGGGCGGCCTTGCCTTTCGAACCTCCCGGAACCGTTTCGGGTCCGCGTGGCGTCTCATGGATGGAGCCGCGTCTCTTGACGATCGCCCGCCATGGAGCCCACGATGAAGTATTTGATCGCAGCAATTCTCGCGCTCGCGGCATTCCGGCCCGCGGCAGCGGCCGATCTGACAGTGATGGAGCCGGCCGATCACAGCTTACTGCGGGGAACGGTCCAGTTCCGGATCCGCGCGCAGGAAGAGCCGGGTGAGCGCTTTCTCAAGAACCCGGAGGTTTCCATCCGGGACGAGTTCGGCAAGCAGGTCGCTTCGCTTCGTCCCTACCGGGACGCGAAATCGCTGGATGTCTGCCAGGCGACCCTGGATACGACGGCTCTGAAGGACGGCCTGTACCTCATCTCCGTCCTCTACCAGAACCTGAAAAACGACAAGATCGCCGAGACGCGCGAGGAGCTCAGCCTCGGCGTTCGGAACGGCAAGACGCAGCCGGCGAAGCTGTTCGTCGCTCTGACGGATAAGCCGTACCGGACGGGCGACCCGTGCGAGTTCACGGTGGTGGTGGTGGACGTCCGGGGCAAGCGGATGCCGGCGGCCCGGGTTGCCTATCAGGTGGACCAGGGAGAGCTAAGCACGGCCGCCGACGTCTCGGACAGTCATGGTGAGGCCGCAGGCGTGGTGGACAGCAGCGAGGCGCGAACG
>CAYQDT010001030.1:448-1818 GCA_964416225.1 uncultured bacterium | reverse complement strand
GCTCAGGCAGCTCCTGCAGGAGCTGCCTGAGCTGCGTACCGACTTCGGCGTAAAGCTGCTGCTCGTCGACGAGGCGCAGGACCTGAACCCACCCCAGTTCGAGCTGCTGCAGCGGCTCGTACCGGACGGGAACCTCACGCTGGTGGGGGATCCCAACCAGGCCGTCTATGGGTGGCAGGGAGCGGACCCGGAGCTGCTCCGGACGCTCGCGGAGGATTACCCCGACGGGGCCGTCCGGCTCGAGGCGAACCATCGCTCGACCGCGACGATCGTAAAAGCGGCGCTGGCCGTGATCCGGAAGGAGCCCGCGGCGAAACTGACCCGAATGCGGGCGGTGCGGGGGGAGGCCGGGAGCACCATCGAGGTATATCGGGCCGCGGGCCAGGCCGAGGACCCGCAGGCCGTCGTGCGCTGGGTCCGTGAGCTCCGGGACAACGGGGACCCCTCCGTCGCCATCATTACCCGGACCCGGGCCCTCCTTGCCGCCATGGAGGACGTGATGCTCGCGGAGGGGATCCCGTACCAGATCGCGATGCCGACCTTCTTCGAGCGGCCGGGGGTGCGGGAGCCCGTGGCCTACCTCCGCTTCCTCGGCGGGGAGTTCGCCGCGCTCGCGGACGTCCTCCGCTATCCGCCTCGAGGACTCGTGTTCGCGGACCGCCGCTGGCTGGAGGAGGCGCCAGGCACCGACCAGGATCTGAGGGCATTCCTCCAGCGGCTTCCCCGGGGGTCCCTGCCGTGGCATGAGGTGCAGCGGCTGCAACAACTGCTGCCTGGCTGGCGGCGCCGGCACCGGGGTTACGCGCGGAGGGCCCGGACGCTCGCCGAGCTCGTCAGGAGCATCGACGGGGACCTGGGGCTCGGGGACTGGTTCGCGGTCCAGCCCCCAGACGAAAAGCCCTGGCGGGATCCGCTGACCAACTGGCAGCGCTTCCAGGACCTGATCAAAGAGCGGTTCCCCGGGCCGCAACTGGACGAACTTCCGAAGCTGCTCGCGCTCGTCAGGGAGGTCCGCCGCGATCTCCTGCCGGGAACCACCGACGCATCGCCGTCCCCCGCGGGCTCCGGCGGGGGCGTGCAGCGCGTGCAGCTCCTGACGGCGCACACCGCGAAGGGACTCGAGTTCGAGGCGGTCGCCGTCCTGGGCTGCTCGCGTGACCGGTTTCCCCTCCCGTTCCGCGCGGAGGCCGCGGTCGCGGATGCGCAGCGTCTTTCGGCGCTTGAGGCGGCACACCGGGCGGAAGAGCGGCGCCTCTTCTACGTGGCGCTGACCCGCGCCCGAACGCGGCTCGCCCTCTTTCACAGCGAAAAGCCTGGCGCATTTCTGCGAGACCTGCCCAAAGGAGTGCGTGCGGATCGGTGAGTCGTTC
>CAYQDT010001030.1:0-438 GCA_964416225.1 uncultured bacterium | reverse complement strand
CCCGCATCGTGCGGTGCTGGAGGTGCGGAGCTGGAGGTGCGGAGCTGGAGGTGCCGAGCTCGCGGCGCCGGACCAGGGTCGCCGCACGCGGGTCACCGCACGGTACCCGCTCCGCCGGGGGTAGACCTCCCGGCGCCTCGCCAGGCCTCCGGACCACGGACCGAACCGCCGCTGCCCGGGGCGCTACCGGTGACCGTCTGACGACCCGGAGTGCCGGCGCGCTCCCGCTCCTGGAGGGACGCGGCAGTTTGCGCCGACCCCGTGTTCCGCAGGCGCCGGGTCCACGGTCTCCGCTCCGGCGCCGCCGGTCCGCACGCTCTCGCCGTCCACGGGGACGATCTCGCGCTGCTGCTGGCGGTTGGCGGGAGGTGGACGGGTCCGGTGCGGGCCGCTGGCGCAGATGCCGGTCGTCGGGCCACCCTTTCGTTACCCGGCCCG
>CAYQDT010001029.1:0-1827 GCA_964416225.1 uncultured bacterium | reverse complement strand
GCTGCGCTGGCAGTACGCGCCGCTGGTGTTTGCGCTGATGATGGTCGACTTCTTCGACACACTGGGAACCGCCACGGCGATCGCGGAAGAAGGTCGCCTCACGGACCGGAACGGCCGCATTCCGAGGATCCGGGCTCTGCTCCTCGTGGACGCCCTTGCCGCTTCGATTGGCGGCTGGTTCGGCGTGAGCTCGGTCACCGCGTACATCGAGTCCGCTGCCGGCGTGGCGGAGGGGGCGCGCACGGGGCTGCACTCGGTCTTCGTGGGGCTGTTCTTCCTCCTGGCCGTCTTCCTGGCGCCGCTGGCCGGCGTGGTCTCGGCGGCGGCGACCGCCCCGGCGCTGATCCTGATCGGGTTCCTGATGATCACGCACATGGGGTCCGTGGACTACACCGACTTCGAGACCGCGATCCCGGCATTCGTGACGCTGCTGGTCATCCCCCTCACCTATTCCATCGCCCACGGCGTGGGCTATGGCTTCATTCTCTACACGCTCATCAAGGTGCTCTCCGGAAAGGCGCGAGAGGTGCGTCCCATGCTGTACGTCACCGCCATCGCCTTCGCCGCGTACTTTGCCTGGGGAGCGGCTTGAGGCACGCCGTTGAAACCCGCAGCGACTGCAGGACGGGCCGCAGCACGCCGCGGACGGTCGCCCGCTGCACGCGGCCGGCAGCCCGGGAGCCGGATCAGTCCACCTCCGCCGGCGTGAAGCTCATCCCCGACAGTGAGAGCCGGAGCACCGATGGGTGCCATTGAGGCGACGCCTGTCGAAGTACGCGAGGTTGGCGATCGCTTGTACGGGTGCACTCACAACCGCCGTTAACTGACCCGCGGGTAGTCGCACCCGGCAGGCGGCGTGGCTCGACCGGATGCCGGCCGGGCGGTGGCACCGTGCCAGCATCCAGACGGGGCAATGGCCTATGGGGGCGTCCGGTGGTGAGGGCGGAGCGCAGTTTGAAGCGCCTGCTGCGGGCCTCGCTCCCAACCGCCGCGAGAAGGATGGCGCCTCCGGAGAGCGTTCTGTCACCGCCGCCCTTCGGAGCTTTCACGGTGGTCGGGTTGTCCCGCTCACGCGCAGCCGGGCCCGGGCGCCGCGCGGCCTGCCGGGCCCGGCTGCGCTCCTAACTCTCGCTGCTCTCGTACCGGTTCCGGAGCGCGGCGATCACGGCAGGATCCGCGAGCGTGGTGGTGTCCCCGAGCGTGCGTCCTTCCGCCACGTCCCGCAGCAGGCGGCGCATGATCTTGCCGCTGCGCGTCTTGGGCAGCTCGGCCGTGAAGAGCACGTCATCGGGCCGCGCGATCGCGCCAATCTTCTTCCCCACGTGCTGCTTCAGCTCGCTCGCCAGCGCGTCGGAGGCCTCGACGCCGGCCTTCAGCGTGACGAACGCCACGGGAGCCTCGCCCTTCACCTCGTGCTTCTTTCCGATGCACGCGGCCTCCGCGACGAAGGGATGGTCGACGAGGGCGCTCTCGACCTCCATCGTGCTCAGCCGGTGACCGGAGACATTCATCACGTCGTCGACGCGGCCCAGGACCCAGAGATAGCCGTCCCGGTCCCGCTTCGCGCCGTCGCCGGTGAAGTACATGCCCGGGAACCGGCTCCAGTACACTTGCCGGTAACGCTCCGGATCGCCGTAGAGCGTGCGGAGCATCCCGGGCCACGGCTGTTTGACCACCAGGTAGCCCCCGCCGCCGGGGGGCACGCTGTTGCCGTGGTTGTCCACCACGTCGACGTCAATTCCCGGAAGCGGCTTAGTGGCGGAGCCGGGCTTCGTGGGCGTCAGGCCGGGCAGCGGGCTGACCATGATGTGCCCGGTTTCCGTCTGC
>CAYQDT010001028.1:0-1827 GCA_964416225.1 uncultured bacterium | reverse complement strand
CAGCACCGTGTCGACCGTCAGTGCGCCACGCTTCCATTTGAACCATGGCCCTTTCGGCCGCCCCGCGAGATAGGACGAGTTTGCGCGCTTCAGCATGATCCCTTCGATGCCGCGCTCGCGCGCGCTATCGCGCAGCACCTTCAGCTCCCCCCAATCACTGAACGGGATCATCGGCGAGGAGGCGGTTGCGGTCGGCGGCCCCTGACGGATCCGTCCGGCCGCTTCCCGGCCCGGGCCCGGGTCCTTCGTCCCACGGTGGGTAACGCGAAGTGGGTGGTGTTCGTCGATCCGGCCGCGCGCGCCGCCGCGGCCTTCGAGCCGGCGGCGGACCGCCCGCTGACCTTTGAAGTCCTGGAGACGCCGCAGGGGCCCCGCTGGCGGGATCGGGAAACGGGGTCCGCGTGGACGCTGGATGGCCGCTGCACCGAAGGGCCGCTGAAGGGGAAGTCGCTCGCCGTCGCGGACGCCGTGCGCATCCGCTGGTATGCCTGGTCCGCCGCCCATCCCGGATCCGGAATTGCCCGCTAGGCCGGCGGCCCGATCCAACCGGAGTAACTCATGCCGCCGTCGACCCCGAAACCACCCGCACCGGCCGGCCGCCGCCCGCTGTCCCGCGCGGTGCTCGCGCTCCTGCGGGCGGTGCCGGTCGCGGCGGCGCTCGCCGCCGTGCTGCCCGGGGCTGGCGCGGAGCCTACCCGCCCTCCCGAAGTGACGCGCGGTCTTCGCGCGGTGCTGCTCGCACCGGAGCACGCGACGCCGGAGAAGCTGCGCGAGCTCCGGCGGGAGGGATGGAACGGGGTGGTCCTCTCGCTGGACCGTCCGGACGCGCCCGCCGCGGCCCGGGCGGCGGAGCGGGTCCGCGCCTCCGGCCTGCCGCTCTATTACTGGATCGAGATCGGGCGCTGTCCGGAGCTCGCGGACGCCCACCCGGAGTGGATGGCCAGCCTGCAGGGTCATCCGGAGTGGCGGCGCCTCTTTCCGAAGCTCCCGCAGCCGGGGCCGAAGGAGGTCATCAAGAACTACCCCTGGGTCCCCATCCTCTATCGGGAGGCGTTCGCCGCGCACCTGGCGCGGGTGTGGGAGTTGCTGCGCGGTTTGCCTCCCGCTGCGGGCTTGTTCCTGAACGACCTCCAGGCGGCGCCGTCCGCCTGCGGCTGCGGCAACGCCCTCTGCCGGTGGACGCCGGACTACGGCCCGGTCCGCACCGCGACCCTCCTCCCACCGGACGCCGCGGCCCGGTTCGTGGCGGCCGTCCGGGAATTGGCCCCGGCCACCGCTGTCGTGCCGGTCTGGACCACGGAATGCGAGGAGGGCGAGAAGGACGCCGAGTGTGCGGGGGTGGCCTGCTTCCAGGGCGCGTGCTGGCGGGATTACACCGCCCAGCTCATGCCTCTCGCCCGGGAATGCTCCACCCTGGGGGCGCTCTGCCTCCCACGCGCCTTCCATCGGGACGGGCCGCGCTACGGTCGCGACGCGGGCTGGATCCGGACCGCCCTCGCTTCCTTCGCGGAGATGCCGCCGAAGCGCGGCGGCCAGTCGATTCCGGCCTCCCGCCTGCTCGCGGTGCTGGAAGGGTGGGATGCCGACCCGGAGCTGCGACGCGCCGAGATCCGGCGGTGCGACGAGGCCGGCGCCGCCGGCTGCGTCATGGCGCTGGAAAAACTGCCGCAGGAATGGGAGCCGCGCATCGTCCAGGTCCCCCACTAACCGGAATCCAGCCCGCGCCGGCCTCGGAGGCACGGCCCGGCGGCTCTCCCTCTCCCCTGCCCTCGCCGCCTCTCCCCTCGCCGCCCATCCTCTCCCCTCGCCGCCCATCCTCTCCCCTCT
>CAYQDT010001027.1:1508-1833 GCA_964416225.1 uncultured bacterium | reverse complement strand
TGAAGGTCCATGCTCCAGAGATTCACGTCCCCTTTCCGATCCGAGACGTAGTAGAGCCGCTTCCCGTCCCGGGAGAACATGGGTGTGAAGTCCTGGCCCGGGTTGGTGGTGAGCCGGCGGGGCTCGGAGATCGGCGTGGTGAACCGGGCAAGCCAGACGTCCGCGTTGAAGCTGCCCTCATACCCCCGCCGGCGCCAGCTTCCCGGCGAGCCGTTGTGGTTGTAGGCAATCCACTGGCCGTCCGGAGAGACGCTGCCGAAGTACTTGCGCTCATGCCGGTCCCAGGTCAGGCGGATCGGCTCGCCGCCGGCCAGCGGCACCTTGT
>CAYQDT010001027.1:0-1492 GCA_964416225.1 uncultured bacterium | reverse complement strand
AGAAGAGGACCCACTTACCGTCCGGGGTGACCGACGAGGCGAACTCGTTGCCGCTGTTGAAGGTCAGGCGCCGCGCGGGACCCCCGTCCGCCGCCATCACGAAGAGGTCGTAGTTGCCGTACCGGTTGGAGGAGAACACGATGCTCTTTCCGTCCGGCGTGAAGAGCGGTTGGAGGTCTCGGGCCGGATGGGTGGTGAGGCGGGTCGCGCGGCCGCCGTCGGCCGGAACGCTCCAGATGTCACCCTGGTACGAGAAGGCGATCGTTTTGCCGTCCGGAGAGAGCGCGGGATAGCGGGTCCGCTTCACCGGCTCCGCGTGAGCGGCGGCGGCGATCCAGGCGCTCGCGACCGCAACAAAGAGGATCAGTCGGTTATTCAGCATCAGTTCAGCCATTCAAATCGCCGGGCCGGGCATCATTGCGGGCCGTCATATGTTCGGAGAGAGGGCGGGCGTACCCTGTGCCGCGCTCCCGCGGCCGGCGTGGTGTATAGAACAATATACGCAACCGACGACTCGCCCGTAGGCGTCCGCGGCGCGAAAGAGGGACCGTCACCAAAGAACAATATGGTTGGTTCTGCGCCCGCGTGAGATGCTCCGCCGCTCCGCTCCCCAGCCCTCGCCGCTGCCGCGGCTGCTCGCCGGCCGGCTCACGCGCGCTGGCCCACCCGCCGGCGCGGCCACGGCTGCATGGCTGCATGCGCGCCCGAAGCGCCGGCACCCGTCGAGAGGGGATTGACCGGGGTCCGGCTAACGGCATACGGGCGTGACGGACAAGTGATGCAGCCGCGCGTCCTACGCTGCGTGACAGGGGAGGAGCAGGGAGCATGAAGCAGGTGGTAGTGCCGGGGAACGCGCCCAGGCCGGCGGGGCCGTATTCGCCCGCGGTGACTGCGGGCGGCTTCGTTTACGTCTCGGGGCAGGGCCCCACCGATCCGGCCACGGGGAAGAAGGTCGAGGGCGGCGTCGGGGCGGAGACGCGCCAGGTGCTGGCGAACATCCAGACGATCCTGGAGGCAGCGGGCGCGAGCATGGCGGACGTGGTGAAGTGCAACGTCTACCTGGCCGACCGGCATGACTTCGCGGCGATGAACGAAGTGTACCGGGAGTTCTTCCCGATCGACCCGCCGGCAAGGACGACGGTGCAGGCGCACCCGCCCGTGGAAATCAAAGTAGAGATCGACTGCGTCGCATACATCGGCGACCGCCAGTCCTGATCCCGTTTTCCCGCCTCTGCTTCCGTCGTGCCCGGGAGTGAAGCGGGTCAACGGCCCGGTAGGGCCCAGGGGGGCCGTGAGAGCCAGTGTTTCCGTGAGTAACCCCACCGTTCCCGAGAAGCCGACCGCGGCGCAGTCCATGCTGCGCTCGGCGACGCGTCTCCTGGCGCCCCTTGCGGTGCTGGGAGTGATGGCGCTCTTCTTCACCTGGATCACCGGGGGGCGCTACCTCTCCCCGGGCAGCGTGGCCGATATCGGGCAGCAGGCCGCCATCATC
>CAYQDT010001026.1:0-1833 GCA_964416225.1 uncultured bacterium | reverse complement strand
AGATGCACATCCCGGACGACCCGCACTACTACGAGAAGTTCTATTTCACTCCCGGCGACCTCGGCTTCCAGACGTTCGACACCGGCGTGGGGCGCGTCGGAGCGCTCATCTGCTGGGACCAGTGGTTTCCGGAGGGCGCACGTCTCACCGCGCTCCGCGGCGCGGAGGTCCTCTTCTACCCCACCGCCATCGGCTGGCATCCCCACGAGAAGGACGAGCATGGCGCGGCCCAGCGGGATGCCTGGCGGACGATCCAGCGGAGCCACGCCATCGCGAATGGGGTTTACGTGGCCGCCGTGAATCGCGTGGGACTGGAAAAGGAGAGTGACGAGGCGCCCGGGATCGAGTTCTGGGGCTCGTCCTTTATCTGCGACCCCTTCGGAACGGTAATCGCCGAAGCCTCGGTGGGCCGCGAGGAAGTGCTCCTGGCGACCGTGGACACGGCGCACCTGGAGACCGTGCGGCAGCACTGGCCGTTCCTGCGGGATCGCCGCATCGACGCATATACCGGCATCGAGCGCCGGTTCCTGGAATAGGCGATCCTGATGGCGGCCGGACTCGAGTGGGTGGATGTGGAAACGGGCGGCCCGCCCGCGGCGCTCGGTTTCCGGCTGCCTGCGCAGTGGGAGCCCCACGAGGCGACCTGGATCGGCTGGCCCCATCAGCGCGGCGACTGGCCAGGCAAGCTTACCCCGGTCAAGTGGGTGTACACGGAGATTGTTCGCAAGCTCGCGCCGGGCGAGTCGGTGCGGATTCTCGTCCAGTCTACTTCCCAGGAGAACGAGGCGCGGCGGATGCTCGGACGCGCGGACGTGGAGCTATCCCGCGTGGAGTTCTTCCGCTGGCCCACGGACCGCGGATGGCTGCGCGACTCCGGCGCCTGCTTTGTCAAACGGAGCGGCCGCGGCTCCGGCCCCGGCGAGGTCGCTATCTCCCGCTTCCGCTTCAACGCCTGGGCCAAATACCCCAACTGGCAGCGCGATGATCAGATTCCCGTACATGTTGCGGAGCGCTTCGGCCTCCGCCTGTTCCCCATGCGGGCCGCCGACCGGGACGTAATCCTGGAGGGGGGGAGCATCGACGGGAACGGCCGCGGCACCCTCCTCACGACCGAGGAGTGTCTCCTCGACCCCGTGGTCCAGCCGCGTAATCCGCATCTAACGAGGAGCGAGGTGGAGCGGGTACTGGCGGACGGCCTCGGTGCGCCGAACGTGATCTGGCTGGGACGGGGGATCTCGGGCGACGATACCCATGGGCACGTGGATGACCTCTGCCGTTTTGTCGGCCCTCGGACGGTGGTCCTTTGCCAGGAGGAGAACCCGGCGGACGCGAACTACGGGCCGCTGCGGGAGAACCGGGAGCGGCTGGAGAGCGCGCTCCTGGAGGACGGCTCGCGCCCGGAGGTGGTCGCGCTGCCGATGCCGGCGCCACTCACGTTCGCCGGCCAGCGCCTGCCGGCCACCTACGCCAACTTCTACATCGCCAACGCCGCCGTGCTGGTGCCCACGTTCAACGATCCGAATGACCGGAAGGCGCTCGGCATCCTCTCCGAGCTGATTACGGACCGGCCCGTCGTGGGCATCCACGCCGTCGATCTCATCTGGGGTCTGGGCGCCCTCCACTGCCTCACCCGCGAGCAGCCGGCGGTGTAACCGGCGCGGGGTAGCCGCTGCTGCGGGTGAGCCGTCGCCGCGGATCGGGCGACTCCCCAATCTGAAGACGGAGGACACTGCGCGACCGCCGGGGTAACGTGCGGTTAAGATGCCCTATAGGGGCAGACCCGCCCTTCCCCGGCGCTGCGGGCCGTTCGCCGCGGCCGCCGTCTCCCGCCTT
>CAYQDT010001025.1:0-1839 GCA_964416225.1 uncultured bacterium | reverse complement strand
CCGGCTTCCGGTGACCGGAGTTCCCGCGACCGCAGCTCCGGTGAATTCATTTCTGGTAAATCGGAAGCAAGGAAGCCGGAACCTGTAACGCCAGCACACCCATCGCGGTGGCGTACGGTTGACCGGGACCATCGTACCAGCTTCCGTCGGGGCGCTGGTTGGTGAGCAGGTACTCGGACGTCTTCGGATACCAGAAGCGCCAGTACTTCCCGCCGGCCTGGTACATCGCCTGCGTGGCGTAGTAGAGCATATAGAACGTGTGCCCGTCCCGCGCGCTCCCGGGGCTATGGGCCATCAGGTATTCCAATCCACGCTTGCACTCGTCGGAATTCCGCTCCCCCATCACGATCAGGGAGAGCACCCCCGCGCCGGTACGGGCGACTCCGGAGCCCCGCTGTCCCGCCTGGTAGCTGAAGCCTCCGTCACTATTTACCGCGCAGCGCTTCACGTAGTCGATAGCTCGGGCGGTCGTCTCGCGCGGAACGCGGATCCCCGCGTTCGCCGCGGCGCGAAGGGCCATGATCTGGCAGATACAGACGCTGATGTCCGCCTCCGCCGGCCGCGGCTGATAGCGCCAGCCGCCCTCGCTGTTCTGGCACCTGAGGATCAGGTCCACCGCCGACTGCAGCTTTTCCCGGAGGTCCTGCCGCCGGGTCATCCCGTACAGCTCCGCCATCGCCAGCGTGGCAAAGCCGTGGCCGTACATCGGCGGCCCGGCGAATGCCTGGGGATTGTTGATCAGGCCGGTCCGCTGGGTGTTCTTGACCAGGTAGTCCGTCGCCTTGCGGAGGACCTGCCCGTACGGTCCGCGGTCCGGCTGGTGGCCGGCCGACATGAACGCGAGGGCACAGAGACCCACTATCGCCACGTCGGAGCTATAGCGGCTGTCGCCCCACGAGCCGTCGGCATTCTGGGAGTCGGTGAGGTACTTCAACGCCTTCCGGACCGCGGCCTCGGTTTTGGGGTTCCCCAGGTAGTCCCGGGCATCCGCGTCCAGACCACCCGCCTTGTCCGGGAGCACGAAGCCACTCCCGCCGAGGGTCTTCCCCTTGGCACGGGTGGCCGCGGCGCGCTTCGCCGCCTTTGCCGCGGGCTTCGCCTGGGCGCGCGCCGCAGGCGTACTCGCCGCAGCGAGAGTGACCGCGCAGAGTGCCGCCAGCAGGCGCGCCGTGCCGTCCGGACGTGCCGCCGCGCGCGTGGGACCGCCGGCTAAATCGGTGAGCGTGCGTGCGGGCGGGGTCGGTCTCATGGTTGTAGGGCTCCTCTGCACCGCCGCATCGGCTCACCGCGCTTTGTTGGAGAGTGCGCGATAGTACCGGTTGATCAGGTCCTGAAACTCCGGCGGCGCCTTTTCCTTATAACTCTGCCGCAGCGCGTCCTGGTCGCGCGGATCGAGGCCGGCGAAGCCGCGAGCGTCCGGTCCATAACCGCCGCCCTGAGCGGCCGCCGCCGCGCCGACTTTCCGCTGAAGAGACTGCATCGCCGGCGCCGCGCCGCCCTGCTGCTGCTCCTTCCCCCCGCTCGGCTGCTGTGCCTGCCGGCCCTGCTGCTGGGAATTGGGCTGCTGCCGCTGTTGCTGCTGGCTTTGCTGCTGGCTCTGCTGCTGCGCCTGCCGGAGGGCTTCGGAGAGCCGGATGATCGCATTCTGCTCATGCTCCAGCACCGGATCACCGGTATCTTGCCCATCGAGGCCGCGCTGCGCCTCCTTCATATGCTTTCCGGCGTCGGTCACCTTCCCCGAGAGGCTCCGGTAGCGCGCCAGCCCCCGGGCAACCCGCTCGGCGAGGGCCTTCGCCGAGGCCTGCTGGCGTGCCGTTTCCTCCACCTTCGCCTTCTGCG
>CAYQDT010001024.1:0-1839 GCA_964416225.1 uncultured bacterium | reverse complement strand
CACGATCTGGCGCATGGCCCGGTAAGCGGTGCCGGGATGCCTGCCCGGAGGGCGCGCGGGCGCGCCCGCGGCGCCGACCCTCCGCGCGGGCATCCGCGGCGTCTGTTTCCCGATGAATGAACGTACTCCTCGCCTCACGCTTCTCCTCGGCCTCCTCTTCACGCTCCTCATCCTCCACGCCGGCCTCGTGCTCGCCACCTGGGCCCGCTGGATTGTCGCTCCGCACCGGGTCGGCGGGGTAGAGGTCCTCGTGCTCAACGCGGTGATGGGGTGGCGCTCGGGGCAGATCCCGTACACGTTCCTGCGCCGGATTCCGGCGGAGTGGAGCCCGTACGGGCCGCTGTACCAGGCGCTCTGCGCCGCTCTGCCGCTTTCGCCGGGGCACCCCTATCTGACCGGCCGGCTCCTCTCCCTGCTCTCCGTGGCCGGGTGCGGGGCGCTGCTCCTCGTCTGGAGCGCGCGGCGCGGCTGGGCCGCCGCCGGCGGCATCGCCGCCCTGCTGCTGCTCACCGCCCGTCCGATCTTCGTGTTCGGACCGATCTACCGGGTCGATATGCTGGCCATCGCGCTCTCGCTGGCCGGCTACCTCCTGCTGGTGCGGAGCAAGTCTCGCGCGGCGGACGCGGGCGGGCTGCTCCTGCTCGTACTGGCGCTCCACACCAAGCTGACGGCCGTGGCGGGACCCCTCGCCTTCTTCCTCTGCACGTGGCCGCTCGACCGGCGGCGGGCCGTGATGGTGACTGCCGCCTGGGCCGTGCTGACGGGGCTCACGCTCGGTGCCTTCCAGCTGCTCACCCACGGCGCCTACCTGTACGACGTGGGGCTGCTCGCGGACGGGACCCGCCTGGCAAAGGTGTTCGACATGATGACCCGACCGGTCACCAGCTCGCCGCTCTGGGTGGCGGCCGTGGTGGTCGGTCTCCGGGCCGTGGACGCGGAGACTCGCCGCCTGCTCCGTCCGGAGCTCTGGTACTGCGCGGTCACCCTGCTCCTCGCCGGAATCACCGGCTCCCATCCCGGCTCCTCCTGGAACTACCTGATTGATTTCTACGTCGCGCTGGCGCTGCTTTCCGGCAGCCTGCTGGCGTGCCTCCACCACTGCGGCCTCCGCGCCCCTCTCACGTGGTCCTTCGGCCTCCTCCTCGCCCAGGCGCTTTTCTCGCTCTGGTACACCGGCGACACCCTCCGTCCACAGAACGAGCACCTGCGGGGCTACGCCGCTTCCCTGGCGAGGGCGCGCGCGGTCGTCGAGCCGCTGGTGCGGCGGCATGCCCGGCTGGCGGTGATCGGCTCGGAGCGGGGCAATGACGCGCTCCTCGCCCTCGGCTACGTCAACCCGGTGGTGTTCCCGCCCCTCCGGCTGCTGTCGGAGCGGGACGCACTGCTCCAGAAGGCGCTCCGGACGCATCAGCTGGACTTGGTGCTGGACGGTCCGCAGCTACGGCCGTGGCAGCCCTCTCGTCGACGCTGGTCCGCCCCGGACGAGGAGTAACAGCGCGGCGCCGAAGGGATATGGTAACGGTGTGCGCTGCGGCGGCGCCCGGTACCAGGGCCCGGGCTTTCCCTTTAGTTTGCCTTTAGCTTACTCTCTGAGAGGTGCCCCCCTCTCGTTGCTCATCCTTCATTCCCGCATCATGCTGTCCAGCCTGACCCACCATTTCGCCGGAATCCCGGAGAGGATCCGGCGCCTTCCCCTGCTCCTGGTGCTGGTGGGCGCGGCGGCGGAAACGAGCCACCTCACGCCGGCTTCCGCCTTTCACCCGCGCATGCCGCGCCGTCCGGCGAGCGCCGTGCTCTGCTCATCGGCCCTCGAGCTGCACCTCTTCGCGCGGCCCTACG
>CAYQDT010001023.1:0-1841 GCA_964416225.1 uncultured bacterium | reverse complement strand
CCATGATGAAGGTGGCCCACGTGGACTGACCGCTGCCTCCACCGCGAGCGAGGCAGGCTTCACAAAAGCAGGGACGGTACCGGGCTCGCTGCCCGGTACCGTCCCTGCTTTTGGGCTGAAAGCCCCCGCGATCGGAATGCCCGCGACGCCGCGTCTCACGAGCGAGATCCGGCACCGCACTCCGGCCGAAACCGGGGTGCGACCACTCGCCTCCGCCGGAGCTTCCCGCTTCCTCGTCGCGGTCGTTCCCGCTCGCCCGTTATCGCGGCCGCGATCGCTCCTTGCTCCGGACGAGCAGATCGATCGACGTGGTCCGCCAGTGCTCGAAGTACTGCTTCAGGCGCTCCTGCTGGGCCTTCCCGGGGTTGACCCAGCGGAGACCGATGACGTTCCCTCGCTGCCAGACCAGCTCGGCCGAAAGCTGCTCCGCGAAATAGTAAAGGCCGTCCGTGAGGAACAGCTCATACCGGTCCTGGTGCGCCGCCCCGGCCTCCATCACGAGGCAGATGCCCCCCAGGCTGATATCCCGCACGCGCGCGCGGATGTAGCTCACCTGGAGCGGCGGGTCCTGGATCCGCTCATACTGCCGGCGCTCGGCGTCGGGCGCGCTGGAACCCGCCGGATCGGCTCCGCCGCGGGGGTCCAGCGGACTGCTCGGATCCCAGGCTGCGAAGCGCTCGTTCAGCCATTTCTCCTCTCCCGGGGAGAGGGGCAGCCAGCGGAATCCGGCGATGCCGTCTCGCTGCCAGACCACTTCGGCCGGAAGCTCCGCCGTAAAGTGGTAGAACGCATCCGTCAGGATGAGGTTTTCGCGCTGGCCGATGAACAACGGCGCGGAATAGTGGACGCGAATCCCGCCGAGGCTTATATCTTCCACGCTTCCGTTCGATACATACAACGGCGGTGTACAGATTCGTGGATGGATGCGGCGATCCGCACCGCTCGGCGTCGGCGATCCGGCCTCGCCATGAGAAGTAGTGGGGGTAATCGGCGCCATGGAATCGTTAATGCTGTTGGAGCGGACCGTCCGGAAGCTTCGGTTAGTCCAGTGTTCGACCGATTGCCCGATCCTCTCCATCGTCCGAGTGGCTAGTCGACGCCACCCATCCGGCTAATATTTCGCCGCCACCGCCCGTCGCTCTCCCTCGCACGTTGGACGCTGGAGAGAGTGCCCGCGCTGAGGGCTCGGAAAGGTACGGCTCTTCGCCGGCCACGGCCGAGACGATCGGACGGTTCTCAACAGAAGTTCAAGTCCACGACTGACACGGAACGCTAATTAAGATGCAGGCGCGCTCACCTTCAGCGGTCTGGCGCGTGTAATGGTTCTGTCACGGACATCACCGAGAATAGAACAATGACCTTCGCGCTCAATTCGCAGTGCCCCGCCGCCTCTCCCCACCCCTCCATGAGACAGCTGACGCTCTACCGGAACGCAGCCACCTTTGTGAAGCACCCCCGCCCCGGCTTCGAGCCCGTCCAGGTGGAGCTCAGTCCCGGGGTAGAGCTGAAGCCCTCCCAGTGGGGTGACGGCGCGCTCCTCGCCTACTTCCATGGGGTGTATGGACACCCCATCCCCACGGCGATCACTCTCGGCTGGTGCCGGCTGGTGGAATGAGCGGGGCGGTGCCGGGGCACGCTCCCGGTCGATCCGCAAGGCGCGCCTGGACGGAGGCGGCAAATTGTGGTCACACTGCGATCTTTCTCACGGCATACCTGCATGTGGACTGACCCACCGCCGGCCCTCCCAGCATGCACCGCCAAACCATCTATCGGAACCGCAATGCGTTCGTGCTGGAGCCTCGTCCCGGCTTCACACCAGTGGTACTGGAGCTGCAGGACCA
>CAYQDT010001022.1:0-1844 GCA_964416225.1 uncultured bacterium | reverse complement strand
GAAGCAGATCACCACGGATGTCCGGGCGCTGACCGGCGATCCAAAGGTGCAGGAAGACCTCAAGGTCACCGTCGCCAACCTTCGAGACGCCACGGAGCAAGCCGCCGATCTCTTCCGGCGCGTGCGGGGGGTGATCGGCGGCAGCGGCAAGACGGCGAAGACGGTCACCCAGCGGCTCTCCGACGCCGAGTTCAAGGCGGATCTCCTGCGCACTACGAACTCGAACCGGACGCGCGTCGACTTTGACGCTACCATTCCGTGGTCGAGGAGCACTTATTACCAGCTCGGAATATTTGACTTCGGCGAGCGTAATCGTTTTAATATCCAGGCCGGTCGGGAGCTTCGCCCGAATATCTGGGCGCGGTACGGGCTCCACGCGTCTCAGTTGGGTGCCGCGCTGGACTTCGGAGAGGCGACCCACCCTTATTTCTCGGTCGACGTCTTCGGCATCGACCATCTCCGGACGGACCTGCAGGGGTACATTCCGGTGGCGCCGCATCTCGACCTGACCATCGGGCTGGACAACGCGCTGCGGAATCCCGACCCGCTGGTAGGGGTGCGCTACCGGAAGTAGCGCGGCACGGGGCAGCCCGGATCGGGAAGCGGCGGAGTGCGCGAGCGCGGGGCTGCCGCCGGTGCGGGAGAAGCCGGTTGGGGAGAGCGGCGCGCTCCGGTGGCCGGCCGCTTTTGATCCCGCGCGCTGCGGCGCGCCGAGGGATCGTCAATACACAGCGCGAGGCCGGTCTCGCGCGAGGAAGGGACAGACCAGTGAAAGTGATTTTGAGAGCGGACGTGCGAGACCTGGGTCGCTCCGGGGAGCTCGTGGAAGTGAAGGACGGGTACGCCCGCAACTACCTGCTGCCCCGCAGCCTGGCCGTGATGGCCACGGCCGGCAACGTGAAGGATTACGAGAAGCGGATCACGGTCGCCCGCGAGCGGGAAGCGCGGGATCGCGCCGCGGCGAACGAGCTGGCGGATCAGCTTCGCGGCAAGCGCCTCGTTATCATCCACCGCGCGGTGGAAGGCGGCACGCGGCTGCATGGCTCCGTGACCACGAACGACGTGGCCCAGGAGATCGAAAAGCTGGCCGGCAAGGAGATCGACCGCCGCGACGTGGATATTCGCGGTTCGATCCGCTCTCTCGGTGAGTACCAGGTGAACCTGAAGCTGATGCGCGGCCCCACCGTGCCGCTCCAGCTTCTGGTGACGGATCGGGAGCCGGTGGAAGAGCCGGAGACGCCGGAGACCCCCGAAGCGGCGGCCACCGAGGGCCAGGCCGAGCCGGAGGCCGCGGCGGTCTAACCCATCCGGGGCAGGCTCCACCGCGGCGGTCGGCCCGGTGTGGAATCGATCGAAATTGCGGGGAGGGAGCGCTGCGGAAAGAGGGAATCTCTCCACAGGCGCTCCCTCCCCGCTTGACTCATGGTGTCCGCGTGCGCTTACCGCGCTCCTCCCGCTTCCTCTCATCCATGACCCGGCCGCAGGCCGCGCCTGCTTCCCGCCGGGGAGCGCAGCTCCGCGCGGTGCTGCTGCGGGCGGGAGCGGCACTCGGCGTGGTGCTGCTGGTCCTCGCCGCGCTCTCCCGGCTCACAGGCCACCCCGCGGGAGAGGCCGTTGGGTCGCTCTTCTCGGGCGCTTTCGGCAGCCCGTTCCACTGGAGCAACACACTGCTCCAGGCCACGCCGATCCTCCTGACCGGACTCGCCGTGGCCTGGGCCTTTCGCGCCGGGCTCTTCAACATCGGCGCCGAGGGGCAGCTCCTGTGGGGGGCCGTCGCCGCTGCTTGGACCGCGGGCTCCCTTCACGCGCCCGGGCTGGTGGTGATCGGCGCCGCGCTTCTGGCG
>CAYQDT010001021.1:0-1844 GCA_964416225.1 uncultured bacterium | reverse complement strand
GGTGGTCTACAACCCGCAGGTCCCCATCGAGATGTTCGACGTGGTGATTCCGGACGAGTGCCACCGCAGCATCTACCACCTCTGGCGGCAGGCGCTGGAGTACTTCGACGCCTACCTGATCGGCCTCACGGCCACGCCCTCCAAGCAGACCTTCGGGTTCTTTCAGCAGAACCTGGTGATGGAGTACAACCGCGCCCAGGCGGTGGCGGACGGCGTGAACGTGGATTTCGATGTCTACCGCATCCAGACGAAGATCACGGAGCAGGGCGCGACCGTGGAGGCCGGCCTCTTCGTGGACAAGCGGGACCGCCGCACGCGCAAGGTGCGCTGGCAGGAACTGGAAGAAGACCTCGCCTATGCGCCGAACGAGCTGGACCGCGCCGTGGTGGCGGAAGACCAGATCCGCACCGTCCTCCGCACCTTCCGGGACCGCCTCTTCACGGAGATCTTCCCCGACCGCACGGAGGTCCCCAAGACGCTCATCTTCGCGAAGGATGACAGCCACGCGGACGATATTGTCCGGATCCTCCGCCAGGAGTTCGGGAAGGGCAACGACTTCTGCGAGAAGATCACCTACCGCACCTCTACCGCGCGCATCGTGGACCCCGAGACCGGCGCCATCACCTACAAGAACAGCGGCATCAAGCCGGAAGACCTCCTCTCCTCCTTCCGCAACAGCTACCATCCTCGCATCGCGGTGACGGTGGATATGATCGCCACGGGAACGGATGTGAAGCCGCTGGAGATCGTCTTCTTCATGCGGGACGTGAAGAGCGCCAACTACTTCGAGCAGATGACCGGCCGCGGCTCCCGGGTCATCGCCGCGGATGATCTGAAGACCGTCACGCCGGACGCGCCCGCCAAGACGCGCTTCGTGATTGTGGACGCGGTGGGGGTGGTGGAGCGGGAGCGCAAAGACGAGCCGCCGCTTGAGCGCAAGCCTTCCGTCCCGCTCAAGGCGGTGCTCCAGGCGGTGGGGATGGGCTCCACGGACCCGGACCTGCTCTCCACCCTCGCCAGCCGCCTGGCGCGGCTGGACCGCCGCCTCTCCGACCCGGAGCGTGCCGCCGTGCAGGAGGTCTCCGGCATTCCGCTGGCGGACCTCACCCGCGCCCTGGTTCGCGCCGTGGACCCGGACGCGGCGGAGGAGCGAGCGCGCACCGAGTTCGGCACGGAGCAGCCGACGGAGGCGCAGGTCCAGACAGCCGGCGAGGAGCTCCGCCTGGAAGCCACCGCGCCATTCATGAACCCCGCCCTCCGCCAGCGCCTGCTGGACGTGACCGCGGACCTGGAGCAGACCATCGACCGCGTCACGCAGGATGAGGTTCTCTTTGCCGGCGCCACCCCGGCGGCGCGGGAGAAGGCGGTGGAGACCACCCGCTCCTTTGCCGAATACCTGCGGGAGCACCGGGACGAGATCACCGCCCTGCAACTCCTCTACTCCCGCCCGCGGGGCAAGGGCCCCACGCTGGCGCAGCTCAAGGAGCTGGCGCAGGCGCTGGGCCGGCCCCCACACGCCTGGACGCCGGACGCGCTGTGGCATGCTTATGAGGCGCTGGAGCAGAGCCGGGTCCGCGGCTCCGGCCGGCGCGTCCTGACGGACCTGGTCTCCCTGGTCCGCTTTGCGCTGGAGCAGGAGACCATCCTGGCTCCCTTTGCGGAGACGGTGGCGGACCGCTTTGCCCGCTGGCTCTCCGCGCAGGAAGCGGTGGGGCGAATCTTCACGCCGGAGCAGCGGCAGTGGCTGGAGATGATCCGGGACCACGTGGCCGCGAGCCTGACGGTGGACCGGGAAGACCTGGAGTACGTGCCGTTCAGCGAGCGGGGCGGGCTGGGCAAGGCGT
>CAYQDT010001020.1:0-1845 GCA_964416225.1 uncultured bacterium | reverse complement strand
GGCGAGCGCACCCGGCAGCTCCGGGTCCGGCCATCCGCCGCAGCGGAGCACCACGGCGCCGACCCCTGCTCGGCGCGCGGATTCGATGTCATAGGGGGTGTCGCCAAGGAGCAGCACCTGGCCCGCCGGCAGCGCGATCTTGCCGAGCGCGGCGTGCACGATGTCCGGGTCCGGCTTGGAGCGCTCGACCTCGCTGGAGGAGGTCTCGTCGTCGATGAGATCCGCCACCTCCGCCTGCCTCAAGAGCTGCTGCAGCTCATCGCCGTGGGCGGAACTGGCGACGACGCGGCGCAGCCCCGCGTCCTTGAACCGCTGAACGAGCCGCCGTGCCCCCGGGGTCGGGCGAAGGTGAGGAAGGTATTCCAACTTGAAGATCGCGCCCTTCCGATCCTGGACCGCCCGGCTGCGGGGGTCATCCCCCCGAATTCCCGCCGCCGCGGCCAGTAGCTTTTCACTCCCCATCCCGATGCAACGGCGGACGCGGTCGAACGGCACCCCAACGCCGGCTTCCGCCAGCGCCCGCACAAATGCCTCGGCGTGAGCATCATTGCTCTCCAGCAGGGTACCATCCACGTCCAGCAGCACTCCACGAACCATCCCGCGCTCCTTGCTCGGTCTCTTCTCCGAAGCGGTCGCTCCAGCCGGCACGGCCATGCGGTCTCTTTCCCCATTCTCCTGGGATCGCTAACGCCGGCGTCCCCGGCACCGACGGCAGCGCCTGCGTGCTACGATGTAGGAGCGGGCGCCGGAGCCGGGGCTTCGGAGGGCGGGCGACAAGGGAAAAGGGTCATGGATCACGGCAGCGGCGAGGGACCAGCGGAGTTGGGGGCGGAGGCGGAATCGATCTTCGTGGCCGGAGCGGAGCGGGCCGTGGCCGGCGCGCCGGCGGCCACGGGGAGCACGGGGAGCGAGGAGGCGTGGAGCCTGCTCTGCGAGGCGCGGGACGCCATCTATCACTGGCCCGCGGCATTCCCCGGCTTTTCGGCGGGGCTGGAGGTGGCGGAGGGTACCGAGCGGTGGTGCGGCCGGCTGTCGGCCCGCTCCAGCCGCGACCTGGAGATCAGCCATCCACCGTACCCGGAGCACCGCTGGCTGCACTACCACCTGGAGGAGCTGATCTCTCACCGGGAGGCGCCCTCGGTCAGCCGCATCCGCTCTCGCGCCGGGGTGGAGCTGGGGGACTGGGATGAAGTGTATGGTCGGAGGCTCCTCTTCGTGGGAGACCGGATGCAGAGCTGGTACCGGGTCCGGGACCGGAAGATCACGCAGATCAGCCGGAGCTACGGGGGCCAGAGCTTCGTGATCCACATCGATGATCACCAGGAGTGCGAAGGACGGTTTGCGGCCCGCGGCTACACGGTGTTTTACCGCGACGCCGGTTCGAATGGCTTTTCCAAATCCGAGACGTTCCTGGATCTCTACGGGCTCATCGACGGCGTGTACCTGCCCTCCAGCCGGCGGTATACGCTGCATTCGGCGGATGCGCACTGGACGCGCGAGCTCCGCTTCCACCACGCCCGGCTGCTCTGACCGCGATCCGCGCCCAAGTGCAGCAGCCCGGAACGCTCCTGCGCCCGCGCCCTGGCTGCCGACCCAGGCGGAGGGTCCCGCACGGGGAGTCGAGCGCACTCTCGAACGGCCCGTCCCCGGGCGCTTCCCCTCGGACGCCCACGCGTCTCTCCAGCCGGGCGCGTGCCGGACGGTAGAGGCGCCGGGAGGTGCGGCCGAGATGGCTTGGCCTTTCGCAGGACGGTCCTGCCGATCTCAAGCGTTCCTCAAGGTTTGCCGGCACGCCGGCCGGGGATAACCGGAATAACGCTCACAATCAAGAGGGGCGGCCAACCG
>CAYQDT010001019.1:0-1846 GCA_964416225.1 uncultured bacterium | reverse complement strand
TCCAGGTAGTTCGCGGGGACGGTGTCGTAATAGAGGGTGTAGTCGTTGTTCGTCTGTCCGTTGTTGCGGCCGCCCACCCCCTCCGTCAGCCGGTCATGGATCCCGTAGGGAACATGGCCGGAGCCCGTGAACATCACGTGCTCGAAGAGGTGCGCGAACCCGGTCCGGCCCGGCTTCTCGTTCTTCGAGCCGACGTGGTAGACCATCACCACGGAGACCCGCGGGGTGGTGTGGTCTTCGGCCAGCACCACGGTCAGGCCGTTCGGCAGGCGGTACTGCTCGTAGGGAATGCGGAGCGAGCCGGCTGCCGGATCGCTGTTGGCGGCGCGCGCCGGCTGCGGGCTCGCGGTGGGCGGCGCGCCCCGCCGGCGCGGAAGCGAGCGCCAGGACCGGCACCATCGCCGCGACGACCCACCATCGCCGCGCAGAGATCTTGTTCACGCTGCTCTCCTGTCTCGGTGCACCGGACCTTGGGAGTGGACCGGGCCCGCACTCAGCTTAGCGCGCGCAGCCTCGCACGCCGCGCCCTTCGGGCGATTCACCGGAATCCGGCGGTTTTCCTGGCGCCGGAGCCGGGCCGAGCCGCCGGATCGACTCTCCGCGCGGCGCTCTCCGGCGCGTGACCGCCCGCTCACCTCAAAATCCCCCGCACGTTTGAGCAAGCCTGCGCCGGTCCGGGCGGATGGTTGAGGCCCGCCGGTCCGGATTCCAACAGGTCCGGCGGGGCGCGCTACACGGGTTGGCGCAGCCCCGCCACCCCGCGGCAGCCCGGAGATGGCGGCACCCGCGCGTCGCCGGGACAGGCGGCGAGGCACGGCAGCGAGGCTTCCGCGCACGCCGGCACAGACCCCTCCGGCCGTCCTTCCGCCGATCGGTGGAAAAAATTCCCACAAAGGTGTACATCAAGTCGCACTGTTCTCCGCCTTCCGTGAGGCCGATCTTCCGCTATAAACGTTAGTAAGCACGGCAACCAAACGGGTGAGCCCCATGCTGCCGGGCGGCGCCCCTGTTCGGGGGGATGGAGAACGTGCGGCGGTGGTTGTGATTTGCGGGGTAGCGCTCGCTCCTTAGCGGCGACCCCACAGTTCGTTTCGGAGTGTTTTACAGGGCAGCGGAGCAGTGGCGCTCGTCCGGTCAGCTCGGTGATAGCTCGCGGTTTCGATGCGTGGCGGTCCGGCAGCCTGCCGGACCGGGAGGCAAGCTCCACTATGAAAACCTGGCACGTGCCCCTGCTCCTGACCCTGCTGGCGGTCGCCGGCGGCGGAGCTCAGATGGGCCAAGCGGATGGCCCCATCACGGATCTCGGAGTGCTGCCGAACGGCTTCTCCAGCAACGCCTACAGCGTCAACGACGCGGGCGTGGTCGTCGGACAATCCAGCACCAACAGCAGCGGTTACAATCACGCCTGCCGGTGGGTCAACGGCGTGCCGCAGGACCTGGGAACGCTTCCGGACGGGACCGTCAGTATGGCGTTCCATGCCAATAACCTCGGTCAGGCGTGCGGCTATTCCAATGGCACGGTTAACTACAGCTTTGGCACGTACGCCTGCGTCTGGAGTGGGGGCGATCCCCAGCCGCTGCCCGCGCTCGACGGCTATCCCTCCGCCATGGCTTACGGCATCAATGATCAGGGGCTGGTCTGCGGCTACTCCTTCGGCGCGGTGAACGGGACGTATCAGCAGCAGGCCTGCCTCTGGACCGGAGGCGTCCCGCAGCCCCTGCCGCCGCTGGACGGCGATCGCTACAGCGCGGCGTTCGGCATCAGCAGCACGGGGCAGGTGTGCGGGATCTCCTCCGGTCCGGCCGGAGCGCGCGCCTGTGTCTGGACGGGCGGGCTTCCCCAGGC
>CAYQDT010001018.1:0-1849 GCA_964416225.1 uncultured bacterium | reverse complement strand
GGCTTCGAGCTGGACGCCGACCGCGACCAGGCGTGGCGCTACCGGGACTGGGTGGTCCAGGCGCTCAACCGCGACCTCTCCTACGACCGCTTCCTGCAGCTCCAGATGGCCGGGGACGAACTCGCGCCGGGGGACTGGGACGCGCAGATCGCCACCGGCTTCCTCCGCGCCGGTCCCCAGCACGTGGTGGGGGGCAACCAGGACGCTGCGCAGAACCGCCAGGAGTGGCTCACGGAGGCGGTGACGGGAATCGGCGCCGGCGTGCTCGGGCTGACGATCCAGTGCGCCCGGTGTCACGACCACAAGTTCGACCCGATCAGCCAGGCGGACTACTACCGGCTGCAGGCGTACTTCGCCGCCGCGGACAATACGACGGTCCCGCACGCCACACCCGCGGAGCAGGCGGCCTTCGACGCGGCCCGCAGGGCGCTGGAGGCGCGCAAGAAGCCGATCGAGGAGCAGATCGCGGCCCTCGAGCAGCCGTACCGGAGCCGCATCCGCGCCGAGAAGCTCGCCCGCCTGGAGCCGGGCTACCGGGAGGCGCTCCGGACGGCGCCCGAGAAGCGGACGCCGGAGCAGCGCCGGCTGGCGGAGGATGCCGGGCCGCAGCTTGCCATCCCCTGGGATGAGCTGGTGGCGGCCCTCCATCCGGCCGACCGGGCGCGGCGCGCGGAGCTCCGCCGGCAGCTCCATGCCGTGGAGAACGCGCTGCCGTCCCCGCCCGCCGCGGCGCTCGCCGTGCGGGACCTGCTGCAGCCCGTGCCCGCGACGCGGATCCTGCTTCGCGGCGATGTCCACACGCCGGGCGCGGAGGTCACCCCGGGGTTTCCGGCGGCCCTGCCGCTCCCCGCCGCGGACTCCGCCGCCCCGCCCACCGCAAAGGGCGCAGGACGGCGACCGGCCCTCGCCCGCTGGATCACGCGCCCGGATCATCCGCTCACCGCGCGGGTGATCGTGAACCGGGTGTGGCAGGGCCACTTCGGCCGGGGCCTGGTGCGCACCCCCAACGATTTCGGCCGGAACGGGGAACGCCCCACCCACCCCGAGCTGCTCGACTGGCTGGCGACCACCTTCGTCAGCCCGGGTCCGGTTGCCGCGAGCTCCGGTTCCGGGCCGGGGAGGGACGGCGGTCCCGGGAGCCGGCCGTCCGGTCTGGGGTGGTCCCTGAAGGCGCTCCACCGGCTGATCGTGCTCTCCAACGCGTACCGGCAGTCGAGCGCCCCGGAGCCACGAAAAACGCGGCTGGACCCGGACAACCGGCTGCTGGGCCGGATGAACGTGCGCCGGCTGGATGCGGAGGCGATTCGGGACTCCGTGCTCCAGGCCGCCGGCACTCTGAACGGGGAGCTGGGCGGGCCCTCCGTCCGCGTGCCGCTGGAGCCGGAAGTCTACGCGACGATCTTCTCCGAGAGCGAGCCGGACAATCTCTGGCCCGTCACGCCCGACGCGCGCCAGCATACGCGGCGCAGCCTCTACCTGCTTCGCAAGCGGAACGTGCGCCTCCCGCTCCTGGCCGTGTTCGACCAGCCGGACATGCTCTCGTCCTGCGCGGCGCGCGGCGAGAGCGTCCACGCGCTCCAGGCGCTCACCCTGCTCAACAGCCCCTTCATGGAGCAGCAGAGCCGCGCCCTCGCACGCCGGCTCCTTCGCGATGAGCCGCGGGACACGGAGCGGCGCATCCAGCGGCTCTATGAGCTGGCGGTCGGCCGCCCGCCCACCGAGGCGGAGCGCGCCGCAACCCACCGCTTCCTCCGGGACCAGACGGCCCTGCTCCGGAGGCGGGCGGCACGCGGCGAGGCGCTTCCGCCGGCGGAAGCGATGCCGGCCGCCGCGGACGCGGCAGTCGAGG
>CAYQDT010001017.1:0-1852 GCA_964416225.1 uncultured bacterium | reverse complement strand
CGCCAGGTGGAGGCCGCGCGTCGGCACGGCCGCGGCGCGTCCCCCTCCGCGGTGCCTACTTTTCCAGCGGGTAGAGCAGCTTGTGAACCTTCGGGTCGCTCAGGTTCGCGCCGGTGACCAGCGTTGCGCCGGTGTCGATCCGCTTCGGCGGGGCGCCCTGGCCCCGGACGATCTGCGCGATCGCCTTCACGCCTTCGTAGCCCATCTTGAACGGGTCCTGCACCACCATCCCCTGCACCACGCCGTCCTTCAGGTACTGGATCTCCGGGTCGCTCGCATCGAAGCCGATGAGTTTTACTTTGCCGACGAGCTTCCGATCCTTCAGAGCGCCGGCGGCGCCCACGACGTTCGGCTCGTTCGAGGCGAACACCCCTGCGAGGTCCGGATTCGCGGTGAGCAGCGTCTCCATCTTGTCCCGCGCCTTGCCCGCGTCGCTGTCCGTGTATTCCGTCGCGACCACCTGGATTCCCGGGAACTTCTTGATGCCGTCCAGGAACCCTTTCTCCCGCTCATCGGAAGTCGCCGCGCCTTTCAAGAAGGAGAGGACGGCCACCTTGCCCTTGCCTCCGAGGAGCTTCCCCATCTGCTCGGCGGCGAGGCCCGCGGCCGCGACATTGTCTGTCGCGATGAACGAGCTGGGCTTGTCCGACTCCACGCCGGAGTCGATTGTCACCACCGGGATACCCTGCCCCACCAGCTTGTCGACGGTGGGCGCAAGGGCGTTCTTATCGGTGGCGGCCATAGCGATTCCATCCACGCCCTGGCTCGCGAAGTTGTTGAGCATGTCCACCTGGTCCTGCTTGTCCGTTTCGGACTTGGGGCCGTTCCAGAGGACGTCGACATTCATCTCCTTGCCGGCGGCGTCGGCGCCCGCGTGGATCGTCTGCCAGAACTGGTGGGTGGTTCCCTTGGGCACCACGGCCACCTTCAGGCGGTCGTTGGGCCCCTTCTTTCGGGACGGCGCAGGGGCGGACGTGGAGGGCGTGCCGGCGGCCGGCGTGCCGGTGGACGCCGACTCGTCCTTCTGGACGCAGCCGCTGAGGCTGATCGCGAGCAGTCCCACAACACAGAGCGCGAGGCGGTTCATCGGTGTTCCTTTTCCTGATCGATCGTTCTGGCCGCGCTGGCGGCCGTCATGCGTTGTTGCGGCGGCTGGCCCGGTCGTAGACCACGGCGACGATGATGGCAGTCCCGAGCGCGACGGTCTGCCAGTACGGCGGCAGATTTCGCATCCGGAGTCCCTGGCGCAGTCCCGCCATCAGGAACGCGCCGATCACCGTGCCCAGAGCGGTGCCCTGGCCCCCGGACAGGCTCGTGCCGCCGATTACCGCCGCGGCAATCGCCTCGAGCTCCATCCCGTCGGCGGCATTCGGATCGGCGATTCCCAGACGGGCCGCCTGCACCACGCCGCCAAACCCGAAGAGCAGCCCGGCGATGACGAAGTACAGCGTGATCCACCAGTCGGTCCGGATCCCGGAGAGCCGGGCACTCTGCGTGTTGCTGCCGATGGCGAAGCAATAGCGGCCCATCTGCGTCCGGGTCAGCATCACGTGCGCGGCAATGGCGACCACGGCGATGTAGTAGAGGAGCACCGAGCCGAAGACGATCCGGGTGCCGGCGCCGAGAGGGACGGCCAGCACCCCGCTTCCGAGCAGGCGGAACGGCTCGGGAAGCAGATCGCTGCTCTGAGCCCCGGTGAGCGCCTGGCCGAGCCCGCGGAAGATCATCATTGAGCCGAGAGTGATGATGAATGGGTGCAGGCGCGTCTTAACGCTCAGGAAGCCGTTGAAGAACCCGATCGCGCCGCCGGCCAGGGTCCCGGCCAGCGCCGCGCCCATCGGCGGTACGCCCA
>CAYQDT010001016.1:0-1855 GCA_964416225.1 uncultured bacterium | reverse complement strand
GCCGGGAGATACGAAGCGGCGCACCAGCGCGAGGAAGTCATCCGCTTCGAACGGCTTGGTGATGTACCCGTCCGCACCCTCATACGTGGCTACGGTGATCTGGGAAAGGCTGTCGAGCGCCGTGAGCATCACGACCGGGATCTCCCGCGTCCGCTCCGACGACTTGAGAATTCGCAGCGCGTCGATGCCGTCCACGGTCGGCATCATCCAGTCCAGGAGCACGAGGTCCGGCTGCTTGCTCCGCGCCAGTTCGATGCCGACGGGCGCATTCCCCGCCTCCAGCACCTCGAAACCCTCGCCCATGAGCACCAGCCGGCAGAGGTCGCGAACGCCCGGGTCGTCATCAATCAGCAGAATTCGGCTCACAAAGGGCTCCGGGTTAGACCTTCTGCGCGCGGCGGCACAGGGTTTCTTCGATGGTATGGATGAGATCCGCCGGCTCAAAGGGCTTCGTCAGATAGCCGTCTACCCCCAGGGATACCGCTCGTTCGACGTCCGAGCGCTGCGCCAGCGCGGTGAGCATCACAATCGGGATACCGGACCAGGCATGGTTGGCCCGGATCTTCTCGAATACCTGCCAGCCGTTCCAGCCGGGCATCATCACGTCAAGCAGAATCAACTCCGGGGGCACCTCGCGGCCAAGGACTGCCAGTGCCGTGGGCCCGTCCTCGGCCTCCAGCACGTCGTATCCCTCGGTCCGGAGCATCAATCCGATAAAGAGACGGTTTTCCGGCTCGTCTTCTACGACCAGTACTCGTCGACCCATTCCGTTCTGTTCCTGTTCCATCCTGGTGAGCCCAAAGCACCTGACAGCCCGCACACCAGCACGGCCGCGCGGCGATTTCCACCGCAACGCGTATCGCGGCGAAAGGAAGTAAGGCCTCTCCTTATTCTGCGCTGTTTCGCGCGCAGCGAAAAGTCCTCAGGCGTCAACGGGATCAATCGCGGGCGGCGGATCGGCAGCCGGGTACGGTGCGCGGCCGGGACGGTGGGCGGCCGGGACGGCCCCGAGCTCAGCGGGACGCGCGACCGGCACGGCGACTTTCGGAGCGCCCCGGCTGGGCATGCCGGAGCTCCGCCGAAGCCGGCGGCATCGCGCGCGGTGGAGCGTCACCGCACGGTGGCCGGGCCGCTGCGGGTAGAGGCAACAGCGGCGTGCATCACACACCGACGGTACCCGCGTTCGCCCGTCCGGGGCGCCGCGGGTACCGTCGGTGCGTGCCGGATCAGAGCTTTCCCGCGCCTCCGCTCAAGGGACTGCGGTCGGGCTCGATGCTCACCGGCTCCGCCGCGGGCAGGGTGAAGGAGACGGTGGTTCCTTTGCCGAGCTGGCTCTCGATCCAGATTCGACCTCCGTGCGCCTCGACAATGTTCTTCACGATTGCGAGGCCGAGTCCCGTGCCGCCGGACTTCCGCGTGACTACCTTTTCCACCTGGTAAAACCGATCGAAGACGCGATCCAGCTCGTCCGGCGGGATTCCGCAGCCCGAGTCCTGGATGCGGCAGACGATCTCGCCTCCCTGTCGGGACAGGATGATCTCGATCGTGCCTTCCGGATCGGTGAACTTGAGCGCGTTACCCACGAGGTTGGTGAGCACCTGCGCGATCCGCGGCTCGTCACCCAGCGCCAGGAGCGGCAACTCACCACCCTCCGGCCGGACCGTGACGCGGATCCCCTTCTCGTTCGCCTGCGGGCGGAGGTCCTCCGCCACTCGCCCGGCGACCTGCGTCACGGCGACCGGCTCCTTCTTCATCTCGATCTTGCCGCTCTCGATGCGGGACACGTCGAGGAAGTCCGAGATGATCGCGGAGAGCCGCTTTGCCTGCCGGTGGATCGACTCCAGCGCCATCTTCT
>CAYQDT010001015.1:0-1855 GCA_964416225.1 uncultured bacterium | reverse complement strand
CTAGAAGTCTGGCCGAAAAGGGCAAGCATGGCAATGGGTTTCCTGAGGAGTCGAGCAGGACGGTGGTGAATCTCTCTTAAGGAGACACTCTGAGGAGAGAGTAGGATGCTCGGCAAGCGCAAGAAGGGTCGGGATCTGTTTGATGTCGGGTATGTTTTTGATCTAGCCCTGGACCCCCGCAGCTTTCATGCGCAATTAGCGAAGGCGGCGCCGCGCCTCTTCCGGGATGAGGACTTCCAGTCCCTGTATCACGCACGCACGGGCCGTCCCAGTGTGCCCCCGTCCCAACTGGCGCTCCTGACGCTGCTGCAGCATCACGCCCAGGTCTCCGACGCCGAGGCGATCGAACGGACGCGCTTCGATGTGCGCTGGGCCGCCGTCCTGGGAACGCCGTTGGGAAAGGCCCTGTGCGCCAAGAGCACGCTGCAGCTATTCCGGAGCCAATTGATCGTGCACGAGGCGGCCCGGCAGATCTTCGAGCGCAGTCTCGAACTCGCCAAAGAGACGGGTCTGCTGGCCGGACCCTTGCGGGTCGCGCTCGACACCAAGCCGATCTTCGGGCGAGGAGCCGTGGAAGATACCTTCAACCTGCTCGCTACCGGGATCCGCCAGGTTTGCACCGCTATGGCGGCGGCCACCTCGGTCTCGCGGGCCGCGATCTGGGCGGAAAGCCACGATCTGGGGCGCTATTTCGGGAGCAGCCTCAAAGGGAGCGCGGACCTGGACTGGTCGGACCCGGCCGCGCGCCACGCTTTGCTGACGGAGATCGTCACCGATGCCCGCCGGTTACTCCGCGGGGTAGAACACCAGTGGCCGACCCTCCCGCCGGAGACCCAGCAACGGGTGCGTGCCGCCGCGCAGTTGCTCACCGAACTGCTGCTGCAAGATATCGAAGAGACTGCCGGCCCGGACGGGAACCCCCAGGCGCAGATCCGGAGGGGAACCGAGAAGGGGCGCAAGCCCTCGGCCACGGACCCTGACCAGCGACACGGGCACAAGAGTAAGAGCAAGCTGTTCACCGGGCATAAAGCCAGTGTGGCCGTGGACGTGGAGAGCCAGCTGATCGTGGGCACGACGGTCCTGGCGGGCGATGCTCCGGACGCCACGGAAGTGTTGGCGCAGGTGGAAGCGGTGGAAGCCGCGACGGAGCTTCCGGTGGGCCAAACGTTGGGCGACTGCGCCTACGGGAGCGGGGAACTCCGTGCCGCGTTCGCCGCCGAGGGACGGGAACTGATCGCGAAAGTGCCGCAGGACAGCCCGAACCAGGGACGGTTTACCAAGAGCCAGTTTGTCGTCCGCTGGGGGGGGACGGAGGCGGTGGGGGTCACGTGCCCCAGAGGCGTGACCACGACGCACTGCACCCGGGAAACGGGCCGCGGGCAGGTATTCCATTTCCGGAGCCACTGTGACGGGTGCCCCCTCCGGGCGCAGTGCACGGGCGCGCACGGACGCACGGTCCGGGTGCATCCGCAAGAGCCCTTACTACAGGCGGCACGGGCGCTCCAGGCGACCGCGGAAGGGCGGCACCGGCTGCGGCAGCGGGTGGTAGCAGAGCATGGGCTGGCCCGCTTGGCCCGTTACGGGATCGGGCAGGCCCGCTATTGCGGGCGGCGCAAGACCGGGTTTCAACTCCTGATGGCCGCCGCGGTCATCAATTTCCGCCGGATCTGGAACTGGAGCCTTTCTTTCGGCCCCGCCGCCAGCTCGAGGACCGGGTTCCGGGGCCGCGGGATGCGCTGGGTGGCTCGATGGAACCCCCGGATGCATCGACCCGCGTGGCTTCCCACCGCTCCCCGAGGCACCACAACCGCCGCCCTTCTGATGCGAAACCCGCCTTTTCGGCCGGACTTCTAGC
>CAYQDT010001014.1:0-1860 GCA_964416225.1 uncultured bacterium | reverse complement strand
CGGGCGCCCCCAAGGTGAACACGATGCGGTGGATCGCCCGCCTGGAGGAGAGCCCGCGGGGGGTTTACTGTGGAGCGATCGGCTTCGTCTCGCCGGACGAAGCGGTGTTTAACGTCGCTATCCGGACGGTGGTGGTGGATGCGGAGCGCGGAACCGCGGAATATGGGGTGGGCGGGGGCATTACCTGGGACTCCGTCAGTGCCGCGGAGTACGCCGAGAGCGTGGCGAAGGCCGCCGTGCTGACGCGGGACTGGCCCGCCTTCGAGCTGCTCGAGACACTCCGCCTGGAGGACGGGCGGTACCGGCTGCTGGGGCGTCATCTCGAGCGCCTGGATGCGTCGGCCCGCTACTTTGCGTTCGAGCTACCGGTGGAGCGCGCGACCGCGGCCCTCGAAGCGTTTGCGGCGGAGCACGCGCGGGGCGCCTGGCGCGTGCGGCTGCTCGTCGATGCCGCGGGCGGGGTCCGGGTGGAGGGTGCGCCGCTGGCGCCCGAGCCGGAGGTCTCGCCGCGCGTCGCGCTGGCGCAGGCGCCCGTCTCTCGCCATGACCCGTTCCTTTTCCACAAGACGACGCACCGCCGCGTGTACGCTGAGCGGAAGGCCGAGCGCCCTGACCTTTTCGACGTCCTCCTCCGAAACGAGGAGGGGGAGCTGACCGAGTTCACGCTCGGCAACCTGGTGGTGGAGCTGGACGGACGGCGCTGGACCCCGCCCGTCGACTGCGGCCTCCTTGCCGGCACGTTCCGCGCGGAGCTGCTGGCCCGCGGCGAGATCGGGGAGCGCGTCCTCCTCCCCGCCGATCTCGGCCGTGCTGAGCGGGTGTGGCTGATCAACAGCGTCCGCGGCTGGCTCCCCGTCACGCTCGCCCCCGTGTGAAGCGCCTGGAGTTTTCTCACCACGGGGACCGGAGCGATTTTCACCACGGAGACACGGAGCGCACGGAGAGGGGAGGGAGAGGGGAGGTTCACCACGGAGACACGGAGACACGGAGAGGAGAGGGAAAGGAGAGGATAGGGAGAGGAGCGGGAGAGGAGCGGAGAGGGGGAGGGCGGGACCTGGTCTTGGGCGTGCGCTTTGTTGCACGGCCTCACCCATCCGCTCCAGGTACGAGACTCCCGGGCCAGGGAACTGGCGGGTACCGGGGCAAAGCCCGCCTGCGCGGGCTGGGGAGTTGTAGCCGAATGACCGCGTGGCTTACCCAGGACCGTTCCGATCCGTCGTCCCGGGCGTTGGCCGAGGTCGCGGCGCGCAGGAAGCGTTCCGCCGCGGAAGCGGTGGTCCGGACGGCCCGGCCGGTCGGTGGGGCCGGCCGTCCTTGAACGGTATTGGCGCTTAACCCTTGCCCAGCTCGGCGGCGCGGCGGGTGGCGGCTTCGACGGCGCGGATGAGGCCGCTGCGGACCCCGGCTTCCTCCAGCGCCGCGAGCCCGGCGATGGTGGTGCCGCCGGGAGTGGAGACGCGGTCTTTCCAAACGGCGGGGTGGTCGCCGCTTTCCAGGATCAGCCGCCCGGTCCCCAGCACCGTCTGCGCCGCGAGGGTGAGCGCCACCTCCCGCGGGAGGCCCATCTTCACGCCTCCGTCCGCCAGCGCCTCGATGATGAGGCAGACATAGGCGGGTCCGCTGCCGGAAAGGCCGGTCACGGCGTCGAGCTGGGCCTCCGAGACTTCCACGCAGCGGCCGCCGGCCTCGAACAGCGCTCGGACCAGGGCCGCGTGCTCCGCGGTGGCGTGCGTGCCGCGGCTGAGCGCCGCCGCGCCCGCGCCGACCTGCACCGGGGTATTCGGCATCACCCGGATTGCGGGTGTGCCGTCGGGCAGCTCCGCTTCAATCTGCGCCACCGCCACGCCCGCCGCGATGGAG
>CAYQDT010001013.1:0-1861 GCA_964416225.1 uncultured bacterium | reverse complement strand
TCACGAGCTCGACCCCGGCCAGGAGACCCTTGCCGCGCACGTCGCCGACCCATGGATGGTGCTTCAGCGTTGCCAGCGCATCGAGCAAGTGCCGGCCCATCTCGGCGGCCCGGTCGGCGAGCCGTTCTTCCAGCATGATCTCGATGTTGCGCAGCGCCACCGCGGCCGCGGCGGGGTGGCCGCCGTAGGTGTTCACCTGGGCCACGTGCGCGTGGAACCGCTCCAGGCGGTCGGCGTCCAGCGTGCCGCGGACGTCGCCCTCCAGGATGCCGATGTGGAGCTCATGCTGCAGCCGCTCCAGCGTCCGCTCCAGCACGGTCGTTTTTCCGGCGCCGGGTGAGCTCATCATGTTGACGACGAACACCCCGGCCCGATCGAACTTCTCCCGGTTCGTTTCGGCGATGGCGTCGTTCGCGTCCAGCACGCCCTGCGCCACAACCACCTTCGCGCTATGATGGTGACCCCCCATATTCTTCCTCCTCCAGATCCAGGCTTTCGACCCACAGCTCCTCGCCGGCGACGATCTCCAGGTCCGCCCCGCCGCACCGGCCGCACTGCAGCGGAAACGCTTCCAGCCGGGTGCGGGCGGCGCAGCTCCGACAGAGCCCCTCGGCCGGCACGCTCTCGATTTCCAGCCGCGCCCCCTCCACGGCGGTCCCCTGGGCCACCAGCTCGAAGCTGAAGGAGAGGGCGGAGGGGACCACCTGCCGCAGGTGGCCCACCTTGAGATAGACCCCGCTCACCCTGCGGCCGCCAGCGTGCGCGGCCGCAATCTCCACCACCGCCGCCGCGATCGATAGCTCATGCATCCCGCCGGCTCCCGGCGTGCAGCTCCTCCAGCCGGCAGCGGAGCACGTGGTAGGCGGAGGCCTGCGCTTCCTGGATCCGCGGGATGTGCTCGGAGCGAACGATGACCCGGTGGTCCGCCAGGCCCTCCGCCGCGATCCGGCCGCCGCCGTACCCCACGAAGGCCACGGTGAGCAGTCCCCTCCGCCGCGCCTCCGCCAGCGCGGCAAGCAGGTTCGCGGAGCCGCCGCTGGTGCTGAAGGCCACGGCCGTGTCCCCGTCCCGGCCCTGGGCGATCACCTGCCGGGCAAAAACGGCCTCGGTCCCGATATCGTTCGCCAGCGCGGTGAGCACGGCCGGCTCCGCCGCGAGGGAGAGCGCGGGGAGCGGCGTGAACCCGGGCGGCGGGCTGTCTCAGTCGCCGGCGAAGTCGCTCGCGTCGGTCGCGGAGCCGCCGTTCCCGAACGTGAGCAGGCGCCCGCCGCCCCGCAGCCGCTCGTGGATCGCGCGCGCGGCCGCCGCCAGGGCGCCCGCGTCCCGCTCCGCAAGCGTCTCGCGCAGGGCGCTCACCTCCGCCGCTTTGTACCGGATGGAGGCGCGGACCGCCGCCTCCGCGTCCTCCAGCGACTGCTCCCGGCGGCCCAGGAACGGATAGAGAAACGCGCTGGCCCCCACGTCGTGGCCCTGCTCCCGGTGCTCGAAGTAGACGTGCACGCTCTCCCACAGCAGGTGATAGAGGACCTCGATGATCTCCTGGCACAGAAAGGGGTCCGTCGCGGGTACCCGGAAGGCGTGCTCCGCCGCCGGACTCCAGAGGCCCAGCGTGAGCGCCCCGCGTCGCCGCGCCGTATCGAGGGCCGCGTCCACCTGCGGGTCCGGCTCCGGAAACGCAAAGCCCATCACGATATCTTCCGGCGCGAGCAGCACGGGCAGCGAGACCGGGAACTCCGGCCCCAGCTCCAGTGCCGGGAGCGCCCGCTTCCCGACGAGGGCCGGTGGGCGGAACGCGAGGGAGAGGTGCGGCGCGGCCGTGGCCGCGGCGCCCCGCCCGTTGGCGAGCGGTCTCCCGCCCGTG
>CAYQDT010001012.1:0-1863 GCA_964416225.1 uncultured bacterium | reverse complement strand
TGGCGGGCTTCTTCCTCGTCTACCGGGACCTGCTCCAGATGTCCAAGGAGGTGGCGGCCGAGATCCGCGGCGGAACCGCCCGCGGCCGCTTCGACCTGCCGCCCGGCCGCGGGCGCGGCTCCGCGGTCTCTTCCATCATCTGCTACCTGATCGGCCTCTCGCCCGTCGATCCCGTCCAGGCCCGCCTCTTTCCCGGGCGGTTCCTCAATGAGTCCCTCTCGTCCGTGCCGGACATCGACCTCGACTTCCCCCGCGACATCCGCGCGGAGCTGATCCGGCGTGTCCACGAGCACTACGGGGCGGACCACGTGGCGATGGTGTGCATCATGCCCACGTACCGGTTCCGGGGAGCCGTGCGGGAAGTGGGCAAGGCGCTGGCGCTGCCGCCCTCCGAGCTGGACCGCCTGGCCCGAGCCGGAGACGGTTGGAGCTCCGTGGTCGAAGAGGTGAAGCGGCTGCCGGCCTTCTCCCGGTACGGCGACAACCGTCTCTGGCAGCTCCTGTGCGAGCTATCCGGGGAGCTGTGGGGCATGCCGCGCCACCTTTCCCAGCACGTGGGCGGACTCATCCTCTCCTCGCGGCCGCTGGTGGAGATCGTGCCGGTGGAGAACTCCGCGATGGAGGGCCGGCAGCTCTGCCAGTGGGACAAGGACTCCTGCGATGCCGCGCGGATGATCAAGATCGACTTCCTGGCCCTGGGCATGCTCTCCGCCGTGGAGGAGTGCCTGGAGCTGATCCAGGCCAACGCCAAGCCGCCCGTGGATCTCTCCCGGATCTCCTTCGCGGACCGGGTGATCTACGACCGCATCTGCCGCGGGGATACCGTGGGCGCCTTCCAGATCGAAAGCCGCGCCCAGATCGGGATGCTGGTCCGCACCCGCCCCCGGGATATGGAAGACCTCGCCATCCAGGTGGCCATCGTCCGGCCGGGCCCCATCGTGGGGAACGCGGTGAATCCGTACGTGCGCCAGCGGGAGCTCCAGCGCAGCGACCTCCACTTCCGCCCCCGGTTCGATCACCCGCTGCTCAAGGAGGTGCTGAAAGACACCCTGGGGGTGATCATCTACCAGGACCAGGTGATGGAGGTGTGCAAGGCCCTGGCCGGCTTCACGGACGGAGAGGCGGACCAGCTCCGCCGCGCCATGAGCCGGAAGCGCTCCCGGCAGAACATGGAGCATTTCCGCCGGAAGTTCATGGAAGGCACGGCGGCGAAGGGCGTGCCGGAAGAGGTGGCGGGCCGGGTTTTCGAGAAGGTGGTCGCCTTCTCGGAGTTCGGCTTCCCCAAGAGCCACTCCGCCGCCTTCGCCGTGCTGGCGTACCAGTCCGTGTGGCTGCTCCATTACTACCCGGCGGAATTCGTGGCCAGCCTGCTGAACAACCAGCCCATGGGCTTCTACCCGGCGGATACGCTCATCAAGGACGCAGTGCGGCACGGCGTCCGCTTCCTTTCCCCGCACGTGAACCTGAGCGAGCTCGGCTGCACCGTGCGCGGGAGCGTGGTGCGGCTGGGTCTTTCGTACCTGCGGGAACTCGGCGAGGTCCGGGCGCGCGCCATCCTGGAGGAGCGCGGCGCCCGGGGGCCTTTCCGCTCCCTGCCGGACTTCATCCGCCGGACGCGCGTCTCGGACCGGGTGGCGGAGAGCCTGATCCTGGTGGGGGCGCTGGACCATTACGGGCTGAACCGGCGGGAGCTCCTCTGGCAGTTGGGATTGCTGGAGGGCCAGCGCGGGCAAGCCTACGTCACGCGCGGGGAAGACGGGATCTCCCCGGCCGGCTTTCAGGCCGCGCTGGCGCTGCCCACGGAGCAGGACCAGGTCTCGCTCCGGGGCGCCGGCGCGTGGGAGCGGCTCACCCATGAGTACC
>CAYQDT010001011.1:883-1866 GCA_964416225.1 uncultured bacterium | reverse complement strand
CCACCTCCGCCACCCACCGCTCGACGACGCTGGAGAGCGCCCCGCCCTCGGGCTTGGCCCGCGTCGCCATGTTCCGCAGCAGCTCGGCGTACAGGCTGCGGGCCGCTCCGCCCGTTGCGTGCAGCCGGCGGTCGGGAGTGATATCGGCCTGCACGACCACGAAGCGCTTCTCCAGCGCGATGGAGCGGGCGAGACTGAGGAAGAAGCTCTTACCGGACCCGAAGCGACCGATCACGAAGCGGACGGCGGCCGCGCCCTGTTCCAGTTGCTCGAAATCGTGGAGGAGAGCACGGATCTCCTCCTTCCGGCCCACCTGGATGTGGCGCAGGCCGATCCGCGGCACGACTCCCGCCCGGAGTGATTGCAGGATCGCTTCCCGCTCCCGTGGTTTGATCGAGATGTTCATCCTCATTCCTTAAACGGGGCACCCCCAAGGAGGTCCCGGTGCACCAGGAGCGGGTCGCCTTCTTCCAGCAGCAGGTCTCCGAACTGCTCTTCGGCCCACTCATTGACGACATCCAGGGTTCCGGCGGGGAACAAGCCGTGGCTCCGCACCACGGCAGTAAACGCTTCGGGCGTCCACTCTGCCGCCGTGAGGAGTTCCAGCACGACCGGTCGGTAGCGGATTTCCAGGGCGGCCCATGCTTCCGCGTGATCCAGAGGCCGGGTGACGCTGGGAAGTGAGGCCTCCGAGGCGACTCCGGTCTCCGCCGGGGACCGCACCCCATGCCCACTGGTGCCCTCCGGAGTTGCGCCGATACCTTGGAGCGGCGCGCCCACCGCCCTCTGCTTCTCGTCGCCGGCTCCCGTCCCCGCCTCATCCTCCAGCACGGAGGTCAGCAACTGCGCGACCTGTCGGGTCTCGTCGAGGAGTGTCCGCAGCTCGTCGACGGTCACGCCGCCGTGGTCCTCGCCCGAATTCCAGCGTTCCATGATCGCCTTGTAGCGATCCCGCAGAACGCCCTTGGGCAGGAACTTACCGT
>CAYQDT010001011.1:0-873 GCA_964416225.1 uncultured bacterium | reverse complement strand
ACGCACGGCGTTGCCCCGGGGCAGCGGGATGCACGGTCGGCTCCCGGCGCGGTTCGCCCCGGTCGATTCGCCACCGCCTGATCTGCATCCGAGGCCAGGCCCGGAAACCGGGGCGACAGCGCCTCTTCGGCAAGACCCAGCGAGCGTGCCATCCGCCGGAGAGCGCGGAGTTCCTCCGCATCCACCCGCGCGTGAGTGGCTACGAGCCGGACCAGCAAGTCGCCGATCGCGGCGTGCTGCTCCGGCTTCAGAGTAGCGTGCAGTCGCTGCGCAATGCCGGAGAGCCCGGGCGGCTGCTCCCGGAACACGGTGTCCAGCGCCTCGAGCCGCCGGAGCTGGGGAGCGGGGAGCTGGTAGTGTGTTCGGATGAAGGAATACAGCGGCGCCAGTTCCGCCTCGGCGACTTCGCCGTCTGCCGCCGCCAGCGCAAATCCAAGCTCGAGCAGCAGCGCTGCCTCGGGATACCGGGTACTGGCGGCAGCCTCCCACCGTGCTGACTCCAGCGGAAAGAGGGCGACGGTCTGCCCGGGTCCGTAGGGCCGACGGCAGACACGCGCATCCGGCTCCATCGCGAGGCCCATGGCCGCGGCGGTCGCGGCCAGTTCCCGGCTCCGTTTGAGGGTGATTCGGGCGGAGGGTGCTGCCGCAATGAGCGTAAAGAGCGTGCCGACGGGGATCACGGCGACGCCGTTCGGCCGGAGGTTCCGGTTCGCCAGGTCCCTCCAGCGCGGCGCGTCCGGGTGCTCCGTCGCGACCCGCAGCAGCGGCGGGAGGGCTTCAAAGGCCGCCAGGCTGTCGAGATGCAAGCCCTTGCCGACCTGCCTGCTGAGGGGGCGCAGTTCCGCAATGCATTCGTTCCAGAGCTCTGTCAAT
>CAYQDT010001010.1:0-1866 GCA_964416225.1 uncultured bacterium | reverse complement strand
CAAATATCGCACGTGTGATGGCGTGACGCGGCGGGACCTGCTGCGGGTGGGCGGCGCGTCCGTGGTGGGGCTTTCGCTGGCGGACCTGCTCCGCGCGGAAGCGGCCCAGGCGGACACCGGTCGGCTGCCCGGCGCGCGGGCGAAGAACGTCCTGATCCTCTACATGGGCGGCGGGCAGACGCACCATGATACCTTCGATCCGAAGCCGGAAGCGCCGCAGGAGATCCGCGGCAAGTACGGCGTGATCCCGACCAAGCTGGCCGGCATCAAGTACTCGGACCAGATGCCGAAGATGGCGCAGTGCAACGACCTGTACACGCTGGTCCGTTCCCAGGTCTCCGGCAGCGACCATCACGAGACCTCGGCGCAGTGGATGCTGACCGGCAACTACGGCACGGCGCAGGGCGGCGATTTCCCGTCGATCGGCGCGATTCTCACGCACGAGCTGAAGCCGCTGAACACGCTGCCGCCGTACGTCGCCATCCCGAAGAACCACTCTTTTACCTGGGAGCTCGGAAAGGCTGCCTGGCTGGGAGAACAGTACGAGTCGTTCAAAGCGGGCGATCCCGGAGCGCCCGGCTGGAAGGTGCCGAACCTGGCGCTCCAGGCCGATGTCAATTCCGGCCGCCTCTCCCGTCGAAAAGGCCTGCTGGAGGCGGTGGATGGGCTCGCGCGGAGGGTGGAGGGCAGCGACAGCCTGCAGTCGATGGATAGCTTCTACCAGCGCGCGGCGCAGATGGTCCTCTCCGAAGAGGCGCGATCCGCGTTCGACCTCTCCCGCGAGTCGGAGCAGACGAAGGAGCGGTACGGCAAGGAAGGCCGCTTCGGAATGCAGGCGCTGCTGGCCCGGCGGCTCATCGAGGCGAATACGCGGGTGGTGTTCCTCGGGCTGGGCGGCTGGGACCACCACGCGAAGATCTTCGACTCGTGCGATCGCGTGCTGAAGCCGTGGGACCAGGCGGTGGCGGCGCTGCTGACGGATATGCATGACCGGGGCCTGCTCAAAGAGACGCTCGTGGCGGTCTTCGGCGATTTCGGCCGGACGGCCAAGATCAATAAGGACGCGGGACGGGACCACTGGGCCAACGCCGGCTGCATGATCTTCGCGGGAGCCGGTGTGAAGGAAGGCCAGGTCATCGGCAAGACGGACGAGAAGGGTGAGTTCGTCCTGGACCGCCCGGTGCGGCCGCCCGACGTTGCCGCGTCCATCTATTCGGCGCTCGGGGTGGACTACAACAAAGAGCTCCTCACCCCACAAAAGCGCCCGGTCCGCATCCTGGCGGACGCGGAGCCGATCCACGAGCTGTGGGGATGACGCTCTGCGGCGGCCGTGCCGCACGGGAGACGGGCGAGCCATCGAGTGCCGGGGCGTCCGCCTCTGCGGCTCGTCAGGCCGCGGAGTGCGTCTCCGGTGCCCGGGTTTCCACGTTCATCACGGACATTCCATGAAGTTTGCCCTGATCCTCGCTTTCGGTGCGCTGCTTGCCGCCGGGCTTGCCGCTCCCGTCGGGGCCGCACCGCCCGCGGTGGTGTTCAGCAAGCAGGTGCTCCCGATTCTCAACCGGGAGTGCGTCTCCTGCCACCGGGGCTCGGCGGCGCCGGGCGGGTACTCCATGGAGTCGGCGGAGCGCCTCGTGGCGGGAGGCCGGCACGGCGTGGCGGTGGTGCCCCGCTCCGCGGCCGCCGGGACCCTCGTTCGCTACCTCACCGGGCAGCTTCAGCCCCGGATGCCGCCTGGAAAGCCGCTGGCGCTGGACACGCTCGCCCTGATCCGGCGCTGGATCGACGAGGGCGGCAAGATCGACACCATGGTCGCGCCGCAGGAGAGCAGCGGACTCATGCGTGGTGCGATGCCGCTCAAGACCA
>CAYQDT010001009.1:0-1869 GCA_964416225.1 uncultured bacterium | reverse complement strand
CAAGTACGCGGGCAAGGCCGACTACGTGGTCAACTTCATGACCTTCATCGCCGAGTACGTGCGCGAGATCTTGGAGTCGCTCGGCTTCCTGACCTTCGACGACCGTCGGGGACGGGCGGGGCGGCAGGGAGTCGTCCTTCTCGGTCACCCTCTCCAAGGCTCGACGTGAGTTCAGAACCAAGCGAATGGCACTCCAGGAATGATCACCATCTACATCGCGGAAGACGATCCGCTGCTGCTCTCTTTCCTCACCACGATCCTGGGAGGTGAGGCGGATTTTCGGATTGTAGGACAGTCCGCTCACGGGGCCGAAGTCGTTCCGGACCTCCTCCACCTCCGGCCGGACCTGCTGCTCATGGACGTCCACCTGACCGGTCTTTCGGGGCTGCGGATCCTGGAGCGGCTCTGGGACGTGGAGGACCCGCCGGTGGTCCTGGTGCTCTCGGGGGATGACGAGCTGTCGACGCAGATGGAGGCGGCGCGGAACGGGGCGATGGGATTCCTGCCGAAGCTGCAGGCCGCCACCCAGTTGGCGGCTGCCATCCGGGCGGTGGCGGGTGGGGAGCTCTGGTTCGACCGGAAGGTGGTGGACCGGATCTTCCGCGAGCATCAGCAGTTGGTGCGGCAGTTTCGCGACGCTCAGCGGCCCGCGAATCAGCTCTCGGACCGGGAGCGGGAGGTGCTCTGCTGCGTGGCGCGGGGCCTCACGAACCCGCAGATCGCGGCGGAGCTATTCATGAGCGTCCACACCGTGAAGCTTCATATCCAGAACATTCTCCGGAAGCTGAACCTTCCCAACCGGACGGAAGCCGCCGTTTATGCGGTGCGGCAGGGCCTCACCGGCGGCGAGCCGCCGTCCCGGTAACCGGCGCCGCGGGTGGGGCCGGCATGCTCCCTGAGGGGCACGTCCCCGGTTGCGCTGCGTCCGGCGGCAGCGCGCAGGCGCTCCGCCGGGCCGCACCGGGAGACCCTCTCGGCCACCCGCTCAGGTGCGCAGGGTTCCCAGGCAGTAGTCGGCGAGCGGGATGAAGACGTTGTAGTTGCAGCGCATGTGCTGGTGATGCAGCCGGTGATGCTCCCGGATGAAGTGGAACCAGCGGAACCGCTCCACGTAATGGCCGCTCGGGACGTGCATCAGGTAGTGCGTGTATTCGTAGCCCGCGAAGTAGAGCGCACAGGCGGCCACTCCGCCCCAGAAGGTCGGCAGCCGGGTTGCCGCCTCGAAGAGGTAGAAGAGCGGAAGGTGGGCCCCGATGATGAGCGGGAAGGCATACCAGCGGAGCGTGACGCCGCCGTCCCGCTCGTGACCGTCCGAGACGAAGCGGTGGTCGCTGCGATAGATCCGGTGATGCTCCATGTGGCCCCTGAACGCGTCGTGCAGCGGTACGCGCCGCGAGTGCATCAGATAGCGGTGTGCGGCCCACTCAAAGAAGCAGGCGTAGACAAACCAGAAGGCGCACGCGGCGAGTTCGGGCCACAGCTGTAGCAACGTACATTTCTCCTCGTGCGGCGCCGCGCGCAAGCGCGGCGCCATCAGGCACCGGCGTGGCCCGGGCGCGCCATCCGCCGGGGCCACGCCGCACCACGGGGCGGTCGCGGTACCGCCGGTCCGTCAGGTCCGGATACGTTTGGCCGGGCCCGTCGCGGCGGACGTTCACTCTTACCCGCGTTCGGCGCCGGGAACGCACCCAATTGTGCTTCCTTTTAGCGGCACTGCCCCGTACCCTTCGCCGCGCCCACGCTCCGCAGCGCGACGAGCGGTCGGAATCGAGGCTGCCCGCGGCGTCCATGCTAATATGGGGTATATCTGCTCGATCGCCTCCTCGATCGCCTCGGTGTCCTCGGTGTCCGGCACCGGGGAGGGACCCC
>CAYQDT010001008.1:0-1883 GCA_964416225.1 uncultured bacterium | reverse complement strand
TTCCTGCAGCCGCCGCAGCGCGTCCGCCAGCGCCGCCCGCGTGGGATAGAGGATCGCGAAGTGGTACAGGCCCGTGGTGCCGGGCCCGGGCGGCAGACCGCCCCGGCTCTCCCAGGTGTTCAACCCGATGTGGTGGTGGTAGCCCCCCGCAGCCAGGAACGCCGCCTGCGAGCCGTAGCGCTGGGTCAGCTCGAACCCGAGCACGCCCTGATAGAAGGCGAGTGCGCGCTCCAGGTCCGCCACCTTCAGGTGGACGTGCCCGATTCGGGTCTCGGGGTTGATCGGGCGATGCGCCATGGTGTCGCTCATGCCTCTTCCCAGCGGTAGGAGCCGTTGCGGGGTGGCTCGGCCACTCCCCGCCCTCTTTTACCCCATCCGCCTTCCCCGCCCGGGGAAAATTCGGAAGCAGCGGCCGTCGCCGTCTCCCCTCCCGCCGCGCGGCGCCCGATCCCGCTCCTATTCGATCCGGAAGATGCGACCCGCGGCCGCGCGGAGGAGGCGGTCGTTCAAGGCGTCGCCGAGGTTTCCGGCGGGCGCGAGGCGCGCGGCGATCCGGACCGCACCCGCTTCGTCCGCGGCGCGCAGCGCCGCATAGAGCCGGTGCGCGGCCGCCCGCAAATCCGAGCGCGGACCGAGATCCACCACGTGGGCCGCAGTTCCCTCCAGCGCCAGGAGGTCCTCATGATAGGCCAGCACCGCGAGCGGCGCCTCCGAGGTCGCGCTCGCCGCGAGCCGCCGGATCGCCTCCAGCACCGCCGGGTCCGCTCCCGCGAACAGGCACACCTCGGCCCGCGGGCTGTAGTGGCGGGTGAGCAGCCCCGGCGACCGCAGCCCTCCGTCCTCCTGCTCACCGCGCAGCGCGACCGGCCGCTCGAGCAGCGTCTCCAGCATCTCCCGGGTCACCCCGCCCGGTCGAAGAATGAGGGGCTCCGGACCACGGATGTCGAGGACGGTCGACTCGACACCCACCATGGTGGCGCCGCCGTCCAGCACTGCGTCGATCCGGCCCTCCAGGTCCTGCAACACGTGCGCGGCCGTGGTGGGACTCGTTCGTCCGAAGCGGTTCGCGCTCGGCGCCGCCACCGGCTGCCCCACCGCCCGCAGCAGCTCCAACGCCACCGGGTGCGCGGGAACGCGCACGGCCACGGAGTCTTCTCCGGCCGTGACCCGGGCGGGGACCCGGTCGCTCTTCGGCAGCACCAGGGTGAGCGGGCCGGGCCAGAACTCACGGACCAGCCGGTCCGCCAGGCCCGGCCAGTACGACACCAGCGGCCGCGCCGCCGCCGCTTCCGCCACATGCAGGATCAGCGGGTCGGAATGGGGGCGCTCCTTGGCCTCGAAAATCCTCTCCACGGCCGCCGGAGACAGCCCGAGAGCGCCGAGGCCGTAGACCGTCTCCGTGGGAAACGCCACCAGCCCGCCGCCGAGCAGGATCTCCGCGGCCGTGCGGATCGCCTCCGGCGCCACCGCGATCAGACGCCGGGTACGGATGGGATCATAGGAAGCGGTCATGGGAAGCGGTCATGGGAAGCGGTAATCAGTGCGGCGCAGCGCCGTGCCGCGCCGGCTCCCCGGCTTCCAGCATATCAGCCGCGGCCCGTCACCGCACACCCGGCGCCTGTGCCGCCTCCGGCGCGGGCGAGCGCTGCGCGTGCCGGTCGCCGGAGGAGAGGATGGCACGGTGCATGGCCCGCACGGAGGAAAGCAGCCCGGAGACATCGTGGGGGGCCGTGCGGCGGTCCGGGAACTCCTGCTCCAGGATCGGCCACCAGCCGTAATCCTCGATGTGGGACAGGTCGAAGAGCATCACCCCCTGGCTGTACGATCGTGCGGCACGGATCGCCTCCCGGGCCAGGTCTTCCAGTAAGAGGCCGTCTTCCGGC
>CAYQDT010001007.1:702-1888 GCA_964416225.1 uncultured bacterium | reverse complement strand
TGGTCCAACACCCACCGCTCTCGCAGGCGATGCAGATCCGCCTCCGAGTGGACCCGGCCCGCGAACTGCGACTACAGCTCCGCTACGAAGGGTGCCAGCAATCCGTGGATCGCTGCCTCATCATCCGGCGACGCGCCTTCGTAGAAGATCGGCGTGCCGGGTCGATTCAAATCCCGGAATGTGCCGTCTTCCGGCTCCGCGTGCATCCGGTAGACCGCCGCGACCACCCGTCGATCGAACATTACCACGTGCAGTGACGCCGGGTGCAGCTTGCCCGTCCGCCGAGAGCGCACCGGACGCCCCTCCACAAACTCCTGGAGCACGCCGACCGCGCTCTCCAGGAATGGGTACGGCGCCGTGAAGTGGAAGGAGCCGTCGCGGTGATCATGGACGTGCGCACCGGGCGTGCGCAGCAGGTTGTCGAGCTGTTTGCCGCGGTAGCCGGAAATCTCCTCATAGGTATGGGAGATGCGCGGCGCAATGGCTTCCTGCGCCGGGCCCGGAGGCAGGCGGTGCTCCGGCTGTCGAGACGCGAGCGCGCGCAGCGCCGTGCGATCCATGAACCGAACGCCGGGGCTGAGGCTCAGCAGGCTCGGCTTCAGCACCGCGAGTGGGAAGCCGCTCGGCGGACGACGATCACCGGCAAACGCCATCAACTCCGCGCCGGTGCGCAGTCCCAGGCCCGCGGGCACGGAGTGGGGAAGCAGCTTCGCCGCGCGGGTCCCTTCCAGTAGGAGGGGAAGGGTCCACTTGCTCTCCAATGCCTGGTCCAGCAGCGGCGCATTCACGGACGGAAACGAAGCGCTACGCTTCAGATCGTCCGGAAACCGCTCCGCGATGCCGCTGAACAGCGCCACCCCGATGTCCGCAAGCGACATCGCCACGGAGGAGCCTCGCTGCCGCGCCCGGTGCCGGTAGTCGGAGAGCAGCAAGCAGGGTCCGTCGACCGGCGCTTTCTTGCCGCGCGGACGGTGCGCGTGGTCCAGCCGCGCACCGGAGCAGTAGGCCAGCTTCAGGCGCAGACGGTGTGCCAGGGGGTCCAGGAACATCCCGATCTGCTGCGCGGACGGCATCTTGCCGGCACCGCCGTTCGGCGTGCCGCCCTGGAGGTCGGGCACCCAATCGGTCAACGGGCCGTATGCGCTGAACCGCTCGACCCAGTTGAAGAAGTCATCCGGGAATGGTT
>CAYQDT010001007.1:0-692 GCA_964416225.1 uncultured bacterium | reverse complement strand
GCATCAGGCGTGCATAGATACGCTCGATGCCAGGCTCGCCCACGCGCTGCTGCGGGAAATACTGCTCGATGGCGGCCTGGTGGCGTCGATAGAAGGAGGGAATGGCGAAGGGATCGATGATGAAGAGGAGGCGCTTTCCGCCGGCCATCTCTCCCAGGCGCTGCATGTAGGGGAGCAGCCGCCGCGCTGCCGCGGAACGCCCACCATACGCGGCGTCCATCATCGCCAGGCCGCGACCCACGCCTCCGTGGATATCCACCACGCGCACGCCGCCATCCGGCGTCGGGATGCAGTCCAGCAGGTAATACGAGGGGGTCACGCGTCAACCTAATCCGTCGCGAGGGAGACATGACCCATTCTAGCACGGGATTGCGAGCCTTCAAGGGTGTGATCGTATGGCCGCATTACTGCTGATCCAGCGGACGGCTGGGCGGAGGGGGACCCGGGTCCTTCCAGTCCCACCCGGAGTGGTAGCGGATGTTCAGGTGCGGCGTCTCCAGCGGCGTTCCGCCGGCGTGGCGGGAGTGCAGGAGGGCATCCATCACGCCGCTGGTCAGGAGGGTCCGCTCCACCGGCCACGGCGCCTTGCCGGTGTGCATCAACCGCTCGATGCCGCGCACCAGGAACGTGAAATGCCCCAGGGGCCGCGCCTCCTGAGTCCAGAACAATGTGGCCTCGGGCTGCGGTTCATC
>CAYQDT010001006.1:0-1888 GCA_964416225.1 uncultured bacterium | reverse complement strand
GTGGCGAGCGGGCGAGATCTTCACCGCGGCTCAGTTCAGCTATTCTCCGGTATACTTCTACGACGGACGCCACTTTTCCCCACGGAGCGGCTGCCGGTCGCGACCCGGCGGCCGGGTAAAATAATTTTAAAAGCGCCCTGAAGAGGGGCTGGCGCCGGCCAATAATCCGACCAAAAGGGACATCGGGCCTGCCGGCCTCCGCCAGGATACGGGATGAACGCGGAGTCCGAGCCCGAAATGTACAGATTGGGTTGGCGGAAGGCACCCGGCTGCAGGAAGCGGTCTCTCGCCAGTGGAAGGTTCTCTCTGACGGAGGGAACGTGACGGGGCGGAGAGCCGGAACCGGATCGAGATCCCGCCGGGGCAGAATCCGGTAACCCAGGAAAAGGACGGGCAACATGCAGATTTCCAATCAACAGGTGGACCTGGTTCAGCGAGCCGCCCGCGCGAAGGGCGGCGCGGGGGACGCGCCGGTCAAGTCGGTGGAAGAGCTGGCCGCGAAGCACGGGGTGCGGATGGACGAAGTCCGCAAGTTTACCGAGCGGGCCCTGCTGGCCGAGGATGATCTGGCCCGGGAGCGTCGTATTCGGGAACTGACCCGCAAGGTGCAGGCCGGCAGCTACCAGATCGACTCCGAAGATCTGGTGGACATGGCCGAGCGCCGTGCCATTGCGGACCGCGCCAAGGACATCTAGGCGAAGCGGCGCAGCACCACACCGAAACTTGATGAGCGAGCGGCAGCGCGCGTGACTTCGTGTTACGCGCGCTGCCGCTTTCATTGCTTCCAGACTTGTTGCATGCCGCCGTCCCATGCGCCCGCCGGTGCGCGCGCTGCCGGTACGATCAGCGGGTCAGCTGGCCCCGAGCTGCCTCAAAGCGATCGCTTCGATCGTAGACCATCAGCACGTTGGTAAGCCCGCGGCCCGGACGGGCGACGTACCGTCCGCCGAAGTACATGGCGGTGGAGGTGCCGCCGTCCAGCGCCACCGCATGGTACGCGCGCAGGGCGCGCATCACCTTCGCCAGCTCCCACAACGTGATCCCCTGGCGAACCGCCACCAACTGCAGCCGGTTCTCCGCGGTGAGGCCGAGGGCCGTCCGGGTGCGACGCTGGGAGACGGGCAGCGTCCGGAATCCCTCTACCCGCGCCGTCTTCGTCACGCGGCCGGAATCGACGCGGCGCGGCCCGCCGCGAATCACCGTCTCGTACTGTGACCAATCCGCGCCCATTTCCCCGCGCCGCGTGGGGATGAAGCAGACCCGGTTTTCCGGGGTGATCGCCACGGCCGTGCCGATGAAGCCGCGGAAGACCGGACGCCCGTTGATCACGAGGTCTCCCGTCGGGATGTGGTTCCGGATGCCGAAGAAGGTTCCGGTCAGGGCGGCGGCGGGATTCGCCCGGCGAATCATCTTCCCGAACGGCTCCGCGTTGCCGATTCCCCCGCGGGCGATCATGGCGGTGACGCGGACCTCGGGACGGTCCAGATCCGCCTCGATCAGGTTCACGCCGACGCCCAGCACGAAACCCCTCCGGTAAACAAGGCTGCCCCGGCTGGAAACCGTGGCCAATGCGTCGGCAGCGCGGGCAGGCGCCGGAGCACCGCGCACCGCAGCGGCGGTCAGCACCGCGAGCGCAGCTACGCCGAGGGTGACGGGGCCGCGCCGCGAGCCCGCTGTCAGTCGCGCCATCCCGCTCATCGAGTCCCCACCTCTCCCGCGGCGCGTGCCCGCCGTTGACGGCACCTCACAATCTGGAGGCGAGCCGGTCGCCGGCTCGGCGGGCCGGCCGGACGCCGAACACCGGCAGCGGGTACCTTATGCGGGCTCCGGGGGCCCGTACCGGATGCGCAGCCACCCATCCTGATACGACGCACCCAGCATCGGCCGC
>CAYQDT010001005.1:0-1889 GCA_964416225.1 uncultured bacterium | reverse complement strand
CAGGCGATCGGGCGGGAGGGCCGCGGCGATCCGCTCCGGCCATTCCACCAGGATCACGCCGCCGCCGCGCAGCAGGTCATGCCACGAAAGATCGATCAACTCGTCCAGGCTGCGGACGCGGTACGTATCCAGGTGCCACACCGGCAGCCGGCCGCGGTACTCATGGACCAGTGCAAAGGTGGGACTGCTGACCGGCTCCGCCACCTCCAGACCCAGCCCGATTCCCTGCGCCAGGGTCGTCTTGCCCGCGCCGAGCTCGCCCGACAGGGTCACCACGTCCCCGGGTTGGAGCAGGCGGCCCAGCCGCTCTCCGAGGGCCTGGGTCTCGCCGGGGCCGCGGCTGGTCGTGGAAACGGTTCGGGTAGGCAGAGGCAGCACAGGCAAGTATACCCATCAACCGGGACCGGGGGCGCTTTCGCGTTATACTTGACCCGAATCCCTGCCGAAGTGAGAATCATGGACCCCATTACCCACCGCATCCTGCGCATCCTGGAGCGGGACGCCCGAACTCCCCTTCCCGAAATCGCCACCATGGCGGGTATCAGCGAGGAAGAGGTCCGGCGCATCATCCGCGAGTGCGAGGAGCGCCGGATCATCCGGAAGTACAAGACCATCGTGGACTGGGAGCGCGCCGGCGAAGAGGGTGTGGTGGCGTTCATCGACGTCCGGGTCTCCCCGGCGCGGGAAGTCGGCTTCGATGACGTCGCCGCGCGGATCTACCGCTACCCGGAGGTCCGCTCGGTGCACCTGGTCTCGGGCGGGTATGACCTGGAAGTGGTGGTGGAAGGCCCCTCGATGAAGGAAGTAGCCCTCTTCGTCGCGGAGAAGCTGGCCACCATCGACCGGGTGCAGTCCACCACGACGCATTTCCTGCTCCGCCGCTACAAGGAAGACGGCGAGATCCTGGTGGAAGCCGAGGAAGACCGCCGCCTGGCCGTTTCTCCCTGACCGGGCGGCGCTCAGTCAGGTGGTGAAAAGTTCGTAGACCCGAGGCGCCGCGCCATGGCGGCGTCCTTCCCGGCACCTGGCTTGCCGGGCCGCATCGAGGGCTCTCGGGACGAGGTTGTTATGAGAATCTCCCGCGTCGTGGACAGCATCCCGCCTTCCGGTATTCGCCGCTTCTTCGATATCGTCGCGCAGATGGAGGACGTGATCTCCCTGGGAGTGGGCGAGCCGGACTTCGTCACCCCGTGGCGGATCCGGGACGCGGCCATCTATTCGATCGAGCGCGGCTTTACCCAGTACACCTCCAACTGGGGCCTGCTGGAGCTGCGCCAGGAGATCGCCCGGCTGCTGGACCGCACCTACGGCGTGGAATACCGGGCGGAGGGCGAGGTGCTCGTGACGGTCGGCGTGAGCGAGGGGCTGGACCTCGCGATGCGCGCGATCCTGAACCCGGGAGACGAGGTGCTGATCCCGGAGCCGTGCTACGTGTCGTACCGGCCGTGCGTGCTCTTCGCCGGCGGGAAGCCGGTTCCGGTGGGCAGCGACGCGGCCAGCGGCTTTCGCGTGCGGGTGGAGGCGCTGGAGCAGGCGATCACGCCGCGCACCCGCGCGATCCTGCTGAACTATCCGAACAACCCCACCGGCGCCACGCTTCGCCGCTCGGATCTGCTGGCCATCGCGGAGCTGGCGGAGCGGCACGACCTGCTCGTCATCAGCGACGAGATTTACGCGGATCTCTCCTACGACGGCGGCCACGTCTGCTTCGCCTCGCTGCCGCGGATGCAGAACCGGACGATTCTGCTGAACGGGTTCTCCAAGGCATTCGCGATGACCGGTTGGAGGATCGCCTACGCGGCGGGCCCGCCCGACCTGATCGCCGCCATGACGAAGATCCACCAGTACACGATGCTCGCCGCGCCGATCACCTCCCAGAAGGCCGCCCT
>CAYQDT010001004.1:0-1894 GCA_964416225.1 uncultured bacterium | reverse complement strand
GTCCACGCCGCGGTAGGTCGCGACCGCGCCCTCAACCGTTCCACGGACGTCCGGGGGCAGCCCCTCACCGAACCTTGCCTGAAAGCCGAGGTGTGCGCTCGGAATACGCGCCTGCCGGTAGAGCACACTTGCATCGGCCGCGCCGCTGGCGCTCCAGCCGGCGTTGTCTCGGGTCAGGTCGATGGTCACGGGGACCGCTGACCGGAGCGCCAGATCAGCGGGGGCCTGGAACCGCGGGAAGAGTTCATGGAGTGCCGCCAGCGTCATGGCTGGTGTCGAAAGACGGAACTGCATCCGGGCGGGGGTGCCCCACTCCACACGTCCTTCCGCCCGTACCGGAACCCCGGCGGTGTCTCCCACGCCGCGGAACGTGAGCAGGGTCGAATCTACGCCGACGGACCCGGTGAAATGGCGGACCGGCGACGCGATGCCATAGACCTTCCCGGCAGCCTGGCGAAGTCCCAGATCAACCCGGTACTGCAGCGCTCCCCCCGGGCTATTCCATATGGTTCCGGCCACCGCTCCGGCACCCGCCGCAAGCTCCACGGCCGTATTGGGCCGGACAAAGTAGTGGTACCAGTACGGCGCGTCGCCGGATGTGGCGCGGAGCGTGAAGAATGTCTCCTGGGTGTTGCCGTTCCGGTGTCCGGCTACCTCGACGGTGCCTCCGTGCGGCCCTCCTACGGCCCCCGATCCCCTGAACCGGACACTCGGATAGGCCGCGAAGTCGACGTCCACGTCGCCTCGAAAGCGGTTTTGCTGCGGCGCCGACAGGCCCGGTGCGCGGTGGTCCTCCAGGGTGACCTCCGCGTCCGTGGCCATGACCTGACCGCGAAACCTGAGCCTGAGCGGGGTCCGCTGCTTTGGGAGCAGTCGCTCGAAGCTCCAGTGACCGTCAAGCCCTCGCTTGAGCCGGGTCCGCGCATGAGCAACCTTGACCTGCCCAACCGCGCCGAGGACATCACCGCCATGCAGCAGCGGCCCCAGGTCAAAGACGGCGCTCGCCGAGGCGGCCGTCAGAAGACGCTCGGGTGGCAGCGGAGCCGGCTCCCGTACCTCGATACCGGCGGCCGTCAGGTAAGCACGCGTGTCCTGCCCGGCTCCGCGAGTGAGTAGTGATGCCCACCCAAGCAGGGCCGGATTGTAGCGGATCTTCAGCGTGTTGATGGAGAGCGCTTCGCCCTCCCGCAGAGTCTTCCCCCTCGCCACGCGCACCCCATACGCCGCGAGGATGCCGGGCCGGTCCAGAGCCAGGCGGTCGACGTGCACCTCACGGCCAAGCTGCTCCTGTAGCCGCGCAATCAGCACCGGTCCCAATTGGCGTCGTGCACTGGCGACGTACAGCTCTCCCGCGCGCCAGAGCGCGGCAGTCAGCATGAGGAGCGCGATGAGGGTGAGGGCGAGCGCCCGGCGGGATCCTTGGAAACGCATGCGGGGGATGCGGAGGAGGGGCTCACTGCCTCAATACGATTCAGGCAAGTGATCTCTCCCTATGATAGCAACTGAGCTTGCCGAAAACCACGCCGGATTGGGGGCAGTTCCGGAACCGGACGACTGCGCGCGACCTGAACCGGCGCCTCTCGGCTCGGCATGGAGCTGTATAGGAATGTATAAGTTTTCCCGGAAAACCGCGGCATTCGCCGGTGCTGGGCCCGGCGCGCGCAGGGATCTCTCAGAGGGGCCTCCCGGCTAATGTCGGCCGTGGCGCCGGTGCCGGGTAGAGGGAAGTAGTCCGTACGGCAGACCCGCGTGGCGGAGGTCAAGCCCGGACACACGGCCTATCATCAGCGGCCAGGGGCTTGGCGGGAAGCGGCTCGGCAGTGAGCGGAAGGCGCGGCAGTGGGCCGCGATCGGGGACGCGCGGAGTGCGAAGGATTGCGGAGCGCCGCTTGCC
>CAYQDT010001003.1:0-1897 GCA_964416225.1 uncultured bacterium | reverse complement strand
CCCACCGCCCTACTCGCCGTCCAGGCGATGCTCGCCGCCGGCCTCGCTCCGCAGGTCTACGAGGACGCGGTGGAGAGCGCACGGATTCTTTACCATCCAGATCGGCCCGTGGAAATCCATAATCAGGACCGCTTCCGGCCCTGGCCGGAGCTCGCGGAGCGGCTGCCGTTCCAGCCGGCCTGCGTGAGCAGTTTCGGCCCCGAGTCGGTACTGCGGCCGGCTGCCGGTCGTCTGGCCGGCCTGCTCCCGCCGGACGCCCAGCTTCAGCAAGCCGGAACGCATGCCGTCTGGTGCGTCGAGGTGCACCACCGCGAAAGCGGTAAGTGCGGCGGCCTGCGCCGCGTTACTGAGCGGCTCGGCGTCCGTCCGGAGGAGGTCATGGCGGTCGGAGACCATCTCAACGACCTCCGGATGCTCCAGTTCGCCGGTGTGGGGGTCGCGATGGGGAGCGGCCTGCCGGAGGTCCGGAGCGCCGCCGATTATGTCACGGGCACCCTCGCGGAAGATGGCGTGGCGCAGGCGATCGAGCGATTCGTGCTGGGAGAGCAGTGACGATGAGTGAATGGACTCCGTTTCAGCGTCGTACGGGCGTGGTCATCGACCCGGACGGCGTCGCCGGCTACCTGGTCGAGAACAACCGGTTTCAGGTGATAGTGCGCGAGGTTCCCGAGACACCGTTCGGACCGATGCTCCACCTGACGATCCGCAGCACGGACGGAAGCAGCAGCCGGACCTGGGCGGAATTCCAGCGGATCAAGAATGAGCTGGCCAGCCCCGAAGCCGAAGCCGTCGAGTTGTATCCGGCGGAGAGTCGTCTGGTGGATACGGGAAGCTACTACCACCTCTGGGTGTTCACCACCTACCGCTTCCCGTTCGGGATGTCCGAGCGCCAGGTGACGCCGGCTCACGCCGCCGCCGACGGCGAGGCGCCGCCCCCGGCGGACATGAGCTAAAGGGACGCGGGGGAGCTGCCGCGCACCTCGCCATGCCTGGCGAAGCACCAGGAGCCGGTCATCCAGCCCTGGGCACCCCTGGCGGGCGCGAAGACGAGAAACGGGAAAGGGGACGGCGAGATCCGTCCCCTTTCCCGTTTTCTGTCGTCAGCGATCGTCGATGCGAGAGCGGCTTGCTAGCTCTGGCGGACGTCTTCCCGGCTCATCTGCTTGTACAGATGCATGATCTTGCGGACGTAGTCCTGGGTCTCGCGATACGGCGGGATTCCTCGGTACTTACGCACCGCCCCGGCACCCGCGTTGTAGCAGGCCAGGGCCAGCTTGATCGCCTCGTCCGTAGGGCGGCCGTCGGCGGTGAAGTTCTGGATGTGGCTCCGCAGGAGGGCCGTGCTTCCAGCCAGGTTCTGATTCGGGTCGTAGGCGTTCGCTACACCCAGGCCGGCGGCGGTCCCCGGCATCAACTGCCCCAGCCCCATGGCGCCGCAGCGGGAAACCGCGTTCGGGTTGAAGTTGCTCTCCACCGCAATGACGGCCATTACCAGGCGGGCATCCAGGCCGTTATTCACGCTGTAGTAGAGGATCTTCCGCGCGATCGCGTCCGACTCGACCGGGGTGATACGCCGGTTGAAATGGCGAACGGCACTGGCATACGCCGCGACGATCGCTTCATTGGAGATCTGGGGCGCGCGCCGGCGCCCGGTGACGCGGCCATAAGCCGACGCCCCGACCCCGCGGCTGGCAAGCTGGCGCGCGGCCGGCCGGTGCTGCCGCTGGGCGATGATCGCCTGGCGCTGGGCGGCGGCGGCGGCCGCCTTGGCACGCCGGGCGTCCAGCGGGGCCGCTTCCACTTCCTTCACGGGCGCCACCAGCTCCAGCGAGCCGCCGGCGCTGTTCTGGGTGGGCACCACCCGGCAGAGCATCCTCACCTGGGTGCCGACGTCCAG
>CAYQDT010001002.1:0-1900 GCA_964416225.1 uncultured bacterium | reverse complement strand
GAACTGCTTCCGACCGGCGGCCGGTCCGCGGGAGGCAATGGGCCAATGAAACGGGTACTCTGGTTTCTTCTGGGCGCCGCGTGCGCCGCATCGCTCCCGGTCGGCGCGCGGCTGCAGCAGCGAAGCCGCTCCGAGGCGCTGCTCCAGGCGGTGCTGATTGACGACGCGGACGAAGTCGCCGCGCAGCTCAGCCGCGGCGCGAATCCGAACAGTACCGAAGAAGACGGATGGCACGGCAGCGCGCCGCGCGTGGGTACGCCCGTCCTCTTCTGGGCGGTCACCGGCGGCGATCCCCGGACGGTCGCCCTCTTGCTCGATCACGGCGCCGATCCGAATCGCGCGGACACGATCGGGGCCTCACCCCTGGCCGCGGCCGCCATCGACGGCCATGCGGACATGGTGAGCCTGCTGCTCCAGCACGGCGCGGATCCGAATCGCCACATCCGCGGCGGCGCCACACCCCTCATTTTCGCGGCGGCGCGGGGGTATGCGCCCATCCTCGCGGCGATCATCCGGTACGGCGGGGACCCGAACGCCGTCGGCGGGCGCGGCACCACGGCGCTGATGGTCGCCGCCCGCGCCGGCGCGCTTCCGGCCGGGCGCCTGCTGCTCCAGCATGGCGCCCGGCTGAACGCGCGGGACGAGCGCCGCCTGACCGCGCTCGATTGGGCGCGCCGGCGCGGGCGCCTCCAGGTCGTCCGTTACCTGCGCGCACTGGGAGCGGCCGAGTAGCGCCGCGCGGCGCGATTTCCGGACCGGACGCCGCGATTGCTGCTAACGTAACGTGGTGAGCGCCCGTACCCCCGCCTCATCGCCGGGAACAGGCCCTCCTCACTTCCCGTAATCTCCGACTCGATCTCCCACTCGTACCCGATGCCGGACCCAGGACGATGAACGCTCGCCTCCAGAAGTTCCGCGCCGCGCTTGCCCGCCAGAACCTGCCTGCGGCACTCATCCTGAACGTGGATAACGCCGCGTACCTCTCCGGCTTCACCGGCTCCAGCGCCGCACTGCTGGTCACGCCGAAGCACGCGATGTTCATCACCGACTCCCGCTACAGCACCCAGGCCGCGACGGAGTGTCCGGACCTGGAGCTGACCGTGGCGGCGAGCGGCGCGACGTATGCCCAGACGGCGGCGGACGCCGTGAAGCGGCTGCGGCTCACCGGGGTAGCCATCGAGGCGGAGCACGTGACGCTCACGCAGTTCGACCGGCTGAAGGCCCTCCTGCAAGATGTCGAGCTGCAGCCGGTCAACGACCTTGTCGGGCCGCTCAAACAGGTGAAGGACGAGGCGGAGATCGCGCACACCCGCCGGGCCTGCGCGATTGTGGACCACGCCTTCGAATTCGTTCTCACGCTCCTCCGGCCCGGCGCCGTGGAGCGGGAGATCGCCACGGAGCTGGAATACTTCATGAAGCGGCACGGGAGCGAGAAAGAGGCGTTCGACACGATCGTTGCCTCCGGCTATCGCTCGGCGATGCCGCACGGGCGCGCCTCGGAAAAGCGCCTCGAAGCCGGCGACTTCATCACCTTCGACTTCGGCGCGACGGTCGGCGGCTACCACAGCGACCTCACGCGGACCGTGGTGCTGGGTCAGGCGAGCGCCGAGCAGCGAACGGTGTATGCCACGGTGCTGGAAGCGCAGCTTGCCGCGCTGGACGCCATCCGGCCCGGCGTGGAGGGCAAGGCCGTCGACACGGTGGCGCGAGACCTTATCACCGCGCGGGGGTACGGGGACCGGTTTGGGCACAGCCTCGGACACGGTCTCGGGCGGCACGTGCATGACCACCCGGCGCTGGCCCAAACCTCGACGCTGACCCTCGCTCCCGGGATGATCGTCACCGTCGAGCCGGGGGTCTACATCGACGGCTGGGGCGGAGTCCGCATCGAGGATGACGT
>CAYQDT010001001.1:0-1909 GCA_964416225.1 uncultured bacterium | reverse complement strand
GACGCAGGTCCCTTACCTGATGCCGCTCCTCTCCCTCTCGCACCCGTGGTATCTGCTGCTGGCTCCGCTGCTCATCGGCGGAGCGATCTACGTAGCGCGCCATGGTCTGGCGGACCTGAGCGCGTCGCGCGCGCGGTGGTCGCTCGGCTTGCGGATTGCCATCCTCCTCTGCGGCGTGCTCGCGCTGAGCGGCCTCCAGGTGAGGCAGCCCACGCGCAAGCTTTCGGTGCTGTTCGTGGTTGACCTGTCGGACAGCATCCCTCCGGCGCAGAAGAAACAGGAGCTCGACTACATCAACGAGGCCGCCCGCAAGATGGGCCCCAATGACGAGGGCGGCGTGCTCGTCTTCGGCAGCGATGCCTATCTGGAGCTGGAGCCGAAGGCGGCACTGAGCCTCACCCAGATTCACAGCCGGCCCCCGCGTGACTATTCCAATCTGGCGGGGGCCCTCCGCCTTGCCCTCGCCTCCCTTCCGGAGGACGCGGAAAAGCGGGTGGTGGTCCTCTCGGACGGCAATGAGAATCTCGGCAGCGCCGCCCAGGAGGCCGCCACCGCCGCCTCCGCGGGCGTCGAGGTGGACGCGGTCCCCATCCAGTACCGCTATGACCACGAGGTACTCCTGGAAAAGATGGTGCTGCCGGGCGAGGCGAAGGTCGGGGAGCCGTTCGACGTCCGGATCATTGCGCGCAGCACCGAGAAGCAGGCCGCGGTCATTCGCCTGCTGCGGAACGGAGAGCTGATCGCGCAACAGACCGTGAACCTGCTCGCCGGGCCGAACGTGATCAATTTCCACCAGTCGCTCGAGCGGGCACGCTTCTACTCCTACGAGGCCGTTATCGAGGCGGCGCACGACCAGTTGCCGGACAATAACCGCGCGCTCGGCTTCGTGCTGGTGAAGGGGAAGCCCCGGGTATTGATCGTCGAGAACAATGCCGGAGACGCCCGCTACCTGGCCGCCGTGCTGCAGGGCCAGAAACTGGAGGTCGACGTCCGCGAGCCGGGCCGACTTCCGACCTCGCTGGCCGAGTTCCAGACCTATGACTCGGTGGTCCTCTCGAACGTGGGCGCCGACCGCCTGACGCCGGATCAGATGAAGGCGATCCGAAGCAGCGTCCGGGACCTGGGCTGCGGCCTGGTCATGATCGGTGGAGAGAACAGCTTTGGTCCGGGGGCATATCGCGGCACGCCGATCGAAGAGGCCCTCCCCGTGGACATGGAGGTCAAGAAGCACAAGGTGATGCCCGTTGGGGCGGTCGCGATGGTGCTGCACACCTGCGAGTTTCCGGACGGCAATCGCTGGGCGCGCGAAACGGCCGCCGCGGTGGTGGACGTGCTGGGCGAGCGGGACAAGGTGGGTGTCCTGCTCTTCGATACCGGCGAGCGTTGGGGCATCCCGCTGCAGGCGGCCGCGAACAAAGAAAAGATCAAGTCTCAGCTGTACAACCTGGATCCCGGGGACATGCCGGACTTCCACTCCATCATGAAGATGGCGTACGAGGGCCTCCAGACGGACGCCCGGGAGGCCGCGGTGAAGCACATCATCGTCATCTCGGACGGCGACCCCCAGGGGCCGTCCCCGGAGTTGATGGCGCAGATCCAGAAGGCTAAGATCACGGTGAGCACCGTGGCCGTCTTCCCTCACGGCGGCGGCACCGGCACCCTGGAGGGGATGGCCCGCGACGGCCGGGGCGAGTTTTACAACGTCAAGAATCCGAACGAGATTCCGCGTATCTTCTTGAAGGAGGCGCAGCGGGTTCTCAAGCCGGCGATCATTGAGGAGACGTTCCAGCCGAACCTGCTGCCGGGCAGCCAGCTGCTGTCCGGCTTCAACCGCACCCCGCCGCTGATGGGCTATGTGGCCTCCTCGCCCAAGAGCGCGCCCATCGTCGAAGTTGCGATGACCTCCCGC
>CAYQDT010001000.1:0-1909 GCA_964416225.1 uncultured bacterium | reverse complement strand
GTGGTATGTCAGAACTCGCCCCGGCAGGTATGGATGATCACCATCTTGCCCAGGTGGTCCCTGGAGCGCCACACCTTGCCGTCCGTATCTCGCAGCTCGATATCGATGTCGTCGCCGTTCTTCAGCTTCGTCATGGCTGTACCTGCATCGCTCCCCTGAATGGCGCCCCGTTGCGAAAAAGGGCCGCCGGAGGTGGTTAGCATACCACTCCCAACGGCCCCCTGACCCGCGCGCCCCGCGGCGCCGGCCGTTATCCCTCGGTGACCACCTGTGCCTTCAGCGCCCGCCGGATCCGTTCCTGCGCCTCTTCCAGGTGCGCCCGCGTGGCGAGGTCCATCCCGGCCGGCCGGCGCGCCAGCGCGCCGCCGATCTCCGTGGAGAGCCGCCGCAGGTAGAGGCGCGCCAGGGACTGCGCGTCCGCCGGGGCGCCGCCGCGGCCCTGGTAGAGGGCGATGAGGGTGTTCAGGTACTCCCGCTGAAGCTCCCGGCGCAGCGTCGGCACCTGGACGGGGCCCCGCGGAGCCTGCAGCTCCGAGAAGATGCTGTCCGTCATCCCGCCGAACAGCTCCGCCATGCTCAGGGTCTCGTCCGGCTTCCGGACGCGCGCCTCGTTGTCCCGGATCCGGGAGAGGAGGCCGGGGGTGAACATCCAGGCCAGGATCGCCCGCTGGTTCGCGAGGATCTGGTCGTTCACGCTCAGGATCGTGCTGGAGGAGAACGGGTCGGCCACCCCCCAGTGGATGTTCTTCTCCAGCGCCAGCCGGTCCAGCAGCGTCGGCGAGAACTTGAACGCCCCCGCGTCGAAGAGACCGGTCCGGATGAACTGGAGCGCCTCCCGCTGCCGGGCCGCGGGAACCACCTGGAACGCGGTGAGCGGCGCGCCGGGGTCGCCCCGGTGGGCGCGGGTGGCGTACAGCCCTCCGACGTACTTGCCCGCCACCCGGAAGCTGCTCAGGTAGCCGGCCAGCAGGCGCGCGAACCGGGTGCGGGTCTCCGCGTAGGTCTCGCCCGGGGCCGGCGACTTCATCTCCAGCTTCGCCATGAGCCCCTTCAGCATCGCCGCGCGCTGCCGGGAGAACGCCAGCGGGTCCGCGCTCATATCGAAGCGGGACGCCGTGGGATCCGTCGCGTTCGCGCCGAAGCCGAAGTCCGCCACGTCCTCGTCCGTGGCGTAGGCCAGGCCCGGCTCGGACGAGCGGCGGGCAATCCGCTCCAGCGCGCCCTGCTCCTGCTCCGGAGCGGAGGCGCCGGGAATCACCGCGTAGCCGTACTGGATCGCCCAGTAGTCGTAGGGGCCGAGGGTGGTGGTGAAGAAGTCGCCCTGCTTCACCCCGGGCGGCGCCACGTTCGGCGGGTTGTAGTCCATCACCGTGCCGGAGAGGCCGGTCACGGAGGTCTTGGCGGTGTTGTGGAGGTCCGCCACGCCCAGCATGGTGGAGCCCTTGAAGTTGTGGCGGAGGCCCAGGATGTGGCCCATCTCGTGCGCCACCACCTCCGTGACGTACTGCTGCGTGAACCGCTCCCGCTCGGCGGCCGGGATCCCCTCCGCCTGCGTGGAGAGCAGCTCCAGCTCCGTGAGGCCGAGGGCCGCTTCCCGGGAGCCGAGCCGGTCATACTCGCAGCGGCTCATCGCGGCGGGATCCGGCCTGGGCGCCACGCCGGTGAAGCCCTTCAGCTCCTCTTCCATCCGGAAGGAGCGGCGCGTGAGGCCCACGATCGAGGCGTCCACCCGGATGCTCGCGTTCACCACCTCGCCCGTCACCGGGTTCGTGCGGGCCAGCGCCACCGCGTAGCCGTCGCCCGGCGAGGTGGCCCACCGCAGGACGTTGTAGCGGACGTCGAAGGCGTCCACGTCCCCGCCGTCCGGAATCTGCTTCACCTGGACGGCATCCTTGAAGCCGATCTTCTC
>CAYQDT010000999.1:0-1914 GCA_964416225.1 uncultured bacterium | reverse complement strand
TTAGATGCACCGGGAGCCAGGGGCCTGCAGAGCGCCTCCACGACCCCGCAATACAGGCGTCACGGCCCGCACTCCGGCAGTCCATGTGCGGCGGACCGTCCCACCGTCCATGGACGATCAGCCAGGGAGACCCCACGGTATTCCCGGCATGGGCCCAACTATGCCCGCAGCCCGCCGCCGCAGCCTCCCGGACGCGCCATCCGGCCGCGCATGCCGTTGACCCGGCGCGGGAGGGTGTCGTTCCCGCTTTCGCGGCGTGAGGATCTCCGCAGGCACCGGCGCTGCGCCCGGAGGCACGAAGAGGTGCGGGTAAGGTTGAGCTCCGGAGCCTCTGCGCCGGGAAGGCGGCTGTCCGACCGCGATGCCGGACGGCATCGCGGCGGAGTAACGGGCCGCGGCAGCCATCCGAAGGGGCGGGAGAGCACGGTTTCGGTCTCCGCCCTTCGCGCAGCTCTCGCCCGGATCAACTCGAGTGGCTCCGGGAAGACGCTCGATCGCCGCCCGGTCTGCGGCGGCACCTGTCGGCTCTCGCCGCGGTGCATCCGCCGGGCGACCGTGAGCGCGCCTATCAGCGGGCGTGAGCTCCGGACAATGCCCGGGCCGGTTACTCACAACCGGCCCGGGCAGTCCTCAGGCTGTCGCACCCAGTGCCGCCCGGCGGCTCGTCCGCCGCTGCGGCGCGACGCTCGCCTTCGCCGGGCCTCGCAGCCGGAGGTAGCGCTCCAGAGCGTCGTCCAACGTGGGAAGGATCTCCCCCCGCTCGCTCCCGAGGACGCTGTAGCGTGGGCGCGCGGCCCGCAGCCCGAACGAAGCTGCGGAGCGGCCCTCGACGAGCGCTGACTCAAACCCGGCCTTCTCCGCCGCCATCTGCGCCAGCTCCAGCCAGGTGACCGCGCCGCGATTTGCAAGATGCCAGAGCCCCGTTTCCCCGTCAATGAGCAGGTCCAGTGCCCCGTTCACGAGGTCCGGGATGAACGTCGGCGAGAGCACGGTGTCCTCGATGGCCGCAACGGGCCGGCCCGCCGCGAGATTCCGCAGAACGCCCGCAATAAAATGACCGTCGTCCCACGGGCTGAAGAACGGGCTCGTCCGGATCACCAGGGCGCTGGGGTGCGCCTCCAGCACGAGCCGCTCCCCCTCGGCCTTGCTGCGTCCATAGATGCTGAGCGGTGCGGTAGGATGACCCTCCAGGCAAGGGCTCCCGTGCGTCCCGTCGAACACCATATCGGAGGAGAAGGTGACTAGGGGAATGCCGCGGCGGGCGCATGCCGCCGCAAGGACCCGCGCGCCCGCGGCGTTTTCCTGAAGACACCGCTCCTCGTCCTCTTCCGCGTCGTCGATCCGCGAGTAGCCCGCGGCGTTGATCACGGCCCAGGGCCGGGCGTCGTCGAGGACATCGTCGACGGCGAAAGGGACCGCGATGTCGAGGTCCCGGCGCCGCAGCGGGCGGCAGGTCAGCCCCCGCACGTCACAGAGGCGGGCAAAGGCACTTCCCAGGCTTCCGGAAGCACCGGTGATCAGCAGCGGGCGGGGAGCGGAGCGCTGCCAGCGCGGTCGTGATCCGGAACCGCCGCCTGTCCGTTCCGGCGTGGAGGCGCCCGTATCGACATGCACCGCCGGGTACAGGAGTCGCTCCGGACGCTGCCACCATCCGGGTCCCGGCAATGCCGGGTGGCTGCTCTCGCGGCCCGCCGCCAGGTCGCGCATCAGCGCCGCGAGCGCGGTCGGCCGGAGCTGTCCACCGCGGAGGTCGAAGACCCCCGGCTCGTAGTGCCCGTCCCTCCGGGTCAGCAGACTGTTCCAGTCGTAGGCACCCAACAGCGACCACACCGTGACCGCCCGGAGGTCGATCCCGCTCTTCCATGCATCCTGCGCCGCCTGCCAGATATCCCGGAGCCAGCGAAGCTGCACCCG
>CAYQDT010000998.1:0-1916 GCA_964416225.1 uncultured bacterium | reverse complement strand
CCGGGGTGCCGGGCGTGCCGCCCGCCAGCATCGTCATTCTGGGCGGCGGCGTGGTGGGGCTGAACGCGGCCAAGATCGCCGCCGGGATTGGGGCGCTCGTCACCATCCTGGACGTGAGCCTGGAGCGGCTGCGGTACCTGGACGACGTGATGCCGCAGAACGTCTTCACGCTCTATTCCAACACCTATAACCTGCGCCAGGCGCTCCGGGAGGCGGACCTCCTGATCGGCGCGGTGCTGGTGCGGGGAGACCGGGCGCCGGTGCTGGTGACCCGGGAGATGCTGGGACTGATGAAGCCGCGGGCCGTGACGATCCACCCGACCACCCACAGCCAGCCGACCTACCTGGTGGACGGCATCGTCCATTACGGCGTCGCCAACATGCCCGGCGCCGTCTCCGGTACCAGCACCTTCGCGCTCACCAACGTGACGCTGCCGTATCTCCAGCAGCTGGCGGACCTGGGCTGGAAGGAGGCCGTGCGCGCGCACCCGGCCCTCGCGAACGGCCTGAGCATGGCCCACGGAGAGCTCACCTTCCAGCCGGTCGCGGACCTGTTCCACCTCCCTTACACGCCGCCGGAGCGGCTCCTCGCCTGACCGCCGCATCCCGGGCCGCCGCGCCGCAGGCCCGCCGCTTCCAACCTCACCCCATGCCGACCCGCCGCACCCTCCTCCGCACCCTCCTCTGCTCCGCCGCGCTGCCGGCAGCCGGCGTGCTCCCCGCGCTCTCGGCCCGCGCCGCCGAGCCCTCCGGCCCGATACCGCTGGTGCACGCCCACGCCCACAACGACTATGAGCACCGGCGGCCGCTGTTCGACGCGCTGGACCACGGCCTCTGCAGCGTGGAGGCGGACATCTTCCTGGTGGACGGAAAGCTGCTGGTGGGTCACACGCGCTCCGAGCTGCGACCGGAGCGCACGCTCGAGGCGCTGTACCTCGACCCGCTCCGGGAGCGGGTGCGTAAAAATGGGGGACGCGTCTACCGGCGGGGCCCGCAGGTGACGCTCCTCATCGACATCAAAACGGACGGTGAAGCGCTGTATCCCACCCTGCGAGAGACGCTCCGCCGGTACAGCGACCTGTTCACCGTCGCCCGGGGGGAGAAGGTCGAGCGGAAGCCGCTCCTCGCGGTCCTCTCCGGCAACGAGCCGCGCCGCTCGTTCCTCGCGGATCCGGAGCGGTATGCGGGACTGGACGGCACCCTCGCGGACCTGGACTCCGGAATGCCCGCCCGGACCATGCCATGGATCAGCAGCGCCTGGAGCCGCAGCTTCGCCTGGCGCGGGCAGGGGCCGTTCCCGGACGCCGAGCGCGAAAAGCTCCGGGAGATCATCCGCCGGGCGCACGCGCGGGCCTACCGCGTCCGGTTCTGGGACTCGCCGGATCGCCCGGAAGTGTGGAAGGAGCAGCGCGCCGCCGGCGTCGACCTGCTCAGCGTCGACGATCTGGACGGGGTACGGCAATTCTTGCTGGCGGAGCGCACCGCCCGCTGAAGCACAGCACAACTCCGGGAGCCGGCGCCCGGAACGCCCGGAACGGAAGCAGCACCGGGGAGAGCCGGGTCGGGCGCCCCGCGCGGGGTCACCCGGGCACGGACAGGCAGTACATCGCATGCGGATTGATCACGTCAATATTGTGGTGACGGACATGGAGCGCTCCGTCCGGTTCTACGAGTCCGCGCTCTGCCTGCGGCGCAGCTTCGAGAAGATGCTGGAGGGCGCCTGGATCGAGACGGTGACGGGGCTTCCCGGCGCCCGCGCCCAGTGCGTCTTCCTGGCGACGGATGATCCGGGCACCCGCCTGGAGCTGATCCAGTACCTGCGGCCCACCGGGGAGGCGCTCGCCCCCGCGTCGCTCCCGTACACGGTCGGGGTCCGCCACTTCGGCTTCCTGGTGGACGACCTGGAAGCGGCCGTG
>CAYQDT010000997.1:0-1918 GCA_964416225.1 uncultured bacterium | reverse complement strand
TCGCCGATCCCGTTCACCAAGATCCCCTCCGGGGCCAGGCCTCTCAGGAGTTCCAGCCAGCGCTGGGCGGCAGGGTACTGCTCCGCCAGCAGCCGCCGGTCCCCGTAGTACTGGTAGAGCTGCCAGACGAGCAGTGGCTGGACCGTCCCCCACCCCACCGGACCGGCGCCCTCTCCCAGGCTCTGGTCCGCGATACCGATGAAGGGGGCCGTCTCCGTGAAGCCCCCGTTCGGGCGTTGATCATCCGTGAAATCGCGCACCACCTTGCGATAAAAGCGCGCCATGTCGAAGTTGAGCATCAGGGCGTCGCTCGTCGCCACGATGTCGCCGCCGTACCCCAGCTTCTCCCGGTGCGGGCAGTCGGACTGGACGCTGAAGAGATTGCTGAGAAACGTCCAGCGGCACGCTTCCTGGATCCGGTTGAGGAGCGGGTCGGCGCAGCGGAATTCCCCATTGGACTCCACATCCGCGCTTAGCCGCACGCCTTCGACGGCGTCCGCTGCCGGCACTCCGGGATAGCCGGTCACCTCCACGTAGCGGAAGCCGTGAAAGGTGAACCGGGGCGTGTACTCCTCTTTCCCTCCACCCCGCAGCGTGTAGCCGTCCGTCTGCACCGCCGTTTCAGGGCCGCCTGCCGCCGCACTGGCGCGGGAGCCCTTGATCTGACCGGCCACGGAGGTCATGGGGTTCAGGGTGCCGTCCGCATGGAGCAGCTCGCCGTACCGGAGCTGGACGCGCCGGCCCGCGGGCCCCTGCACGTTCAGCCGCGCGCACCCCGCAAAATTACGGCCCAGGTCGAAGATGAAGACGCCGGGTTTTGGTTGGCTCACGCGCACCGCCTTCAGACGGGCCGTGCAGCGGACCGGCGGCGCCTCCTGCGGCTCGAGCGCGCCGAGAGGCTCGGCGGCAAGCTGTGCTCCCGCCCACGCACGGTCATTGAACCCGGGGCGGTCCCATCCGGGCTGTTCGCGGCGAGCATCGTATTCCTCGCCCAGATAGACGCTATTTCGCTGAATCGGGCCCGGAGCCGTTTTCCAGCGCCCGTCGGTCACAAGGGTGTCGGTCGAGCCGTCCCGGTAGGTAATTCGCAGCTCCGCGAGGGCGCGCGGCTCTCCGGTGGGCAGGACGTCCCGCGGGTTGAAGCGATTGAAGAGGCGCAGCGGCAGCGGGTTCCACCAGCCGTCGCCCAGCATGATGCCCGCCGCGTTCTTTCCGGCATGCAGCATCCCCGTCACGTCGAAGGTGCTGTAGGGTACGCGCTTCCGGTAGTCGGTCCACCCCGGTTCCAGCACGCGATCCCCTACCCGCACTCAGTTCAGCCGCATCTCGTAGTAACCCAGGCCGGTTACGTACAGCCGGGCCCGGGCTACCGGAGCGCGCAGGGTGAACTCACGGCGAAAGAGCGGCGCCGCGACACCCTCGAAGCGCTCCGCCTCCGTCGGCTTCCGGGCCGGCGGCGCGGCGATCCAGCGAGCGGACCAGTCGCCGGGGCGCAGTCCTTGCTCCCACCACGCGGCCGGGCTGAACGCGGAGGCCCGTCCCGAAAGATCCCACACCCGCACCCGCCACCAGGCGCGCTGGCCCGGCGCCAGCCGCTTTCCGCCGTAGAGCACCTGGAGTGTTTCCGCGGAAGCGACGCGGCCGCTGTCCCACAGATCCGGTCGCCCGGCGCTCAATCGCTCCGGACGCGTGGCCACCTGAATCTGATAGGCGCTTTGCCGCAGGCCGCGGCTTCTTGCGTCGCCGGCGACGATCCAGCTCAGTCCGGGACGGTCGGGGCCGACGGCCAGCGCGGAGACACGCAGCTCGCACCGCAGCCGCTCGGGATGAAGGGTGGCAGCCGGCGCGCCGGCTCGTGCGGAGCCGGGAAACGGGAAGGACGCCAGCAGAGCGCAGGGGAGAATTCGACGGAGGAGGG
>CAYQDT010000996.1:0-1923 GCA_964416225.1 uncultured bacterium | reverse complement strand
GAACGAAGGGAGGTACAGGCGGCCGAGAAACACGTTTGCGTCGGTGACCGTGGGGCGGTCGCCGCGGCCGTAGGCCGCCGGGCCCGGATCGGCGCCGGCGCTCTCCGGTCCCACGCGCAGGCCGCCCGCCTCCAGCCGGGCGATCGAGCCGCCGCCCGCGCCCACGGTGTGGATCTCCAGCATTGGAATCCGCAGCGGGAGATCGGAGATGCTGCCCTCTCCGGTCGGGACCGGCGCGCCGTCGATCAGCGAGACATCCGTGGAGGTCCCGCCCATATCGAAGGTGATCAACCGCGCCTGCCCGGCCGCCTGCCCGATGGTCCAGCCGCCCATCACCCCGCCCGCGGGGCCGGAGAGGACGGTCCGCACCGAATCCCGGCGCGCCGTCTCGACGGAGATGATCCCGCCGTTGCTCTGCATCACCTGGAGCCGCTCCCGCCCGCGGCGCTCCAGTCCCTGGTCCAGCTCGCCCAGGTAGCGGTCCATAAGCGGCTGGACGTAGGCATTGGCGGCGACGGTGCTGGCCCGCTCGTACTCCCGGTACTCCGGCAGAATCTCACAGCTCAGGCTGACCGAGAGGCCCCGTGCCCGCGCGCGCTCCCCGGCCCGCCGCTCGTGCTCCTCCCGGGTGAAGCTGAAGAGAAAGACGACGGCGAGCGACTCCGCGCCGGACGCCGTAATCGCGTCCAGCTCCCGCTCCAGCGCCGCCTCATCGAGCGGGACCACCACGGCGCCGGTGCGGTCCACCCGCTCCGGCACCTCGAAGCAGCGCTCGGCGGGGATCAGCGGCCGGTGCTTCCGGGGGTGCAGCTCGTAGAGGCCCAGCCGGGTCTGCCGGCCAAGCTCCAGCACGTCCCGGAAGCCTTCGGTGGTCAGCAGCGCGGCCCGTGCCCCCCGCCGCTCCAGGATGGCGTTCGTGGCCACCGTGGAGCCATGGACGTAGCGGGCGCCGGCGCCGATGCCCAGCTCCTCAAGGCCCTGCAGGAACGCCTCCGCCGGGGCGTGGGGCGTGGACGGCACCTTGTAGATCTCGAGACGGCCCTCCCGGAACACCACGAAGTCCGTGAAGGTGCCGCCGATGTCCACGCCCACGATCACGGGGGCGGGCTTCCGCGCCGCGGGCCGCGGCGGTCTGGTCGCTGCTCTCAAGTGGTGTCCTGGTTCTGTTCCCGCTCCGGACGCGCGGCCCGGTGGACGAGCGATGCGGAGCGCGCGCGGAGCAGCCGCTCTAGGTCGATGTAGCTGCGGGTCATCCGCCGGATCCCGGACGGGGTGGCGCCGTTCGGAAAGATCCCTTCCCCCACCTTTTCCAGCTCGGCCCGGACGAGCCCGAGCGCGGTGAGCCCCTGCCGGTTCCGCGCCCGGGGGTCCGCGCCGCGCTGGAGCAGGAGCCGCACCATCGGCAGGTGGCCCTGCTGGGCCGCCACCAGGAGCGGCGTCATCCCGTCCGGGTTGGGCTGGTTCACCGGCACCCCGCGCGCCAGCAGAAACCGGGCCACGGGCAGGTCGTTCTGGTAGGCGGCCAGCGCGAGCAGGCGCTCCCGGCAGGACGGCTTCCGGAGATCCGCGCCCGCGTCCAGCAGGAGCCGGATCAGCTCGAGGTTGCCGTTCTGCACCGCGTACCAGAGCGGGGTGATTCCCGCCTGGCCCACCTGGTCCGGGTTGGCGCCATGCTTCAGCAGCAGCCGGGCCACCTCCGCATCCCCGGTGGCGCAGGCCCACATGATCGGGGTGTTGTGCACCCGGTCTTCCTCGTTGGCGGAGAGGCCGTGCGCCAGCAGAAACCGGACCCACGCCGGATCATGCTCGCTGGCCGCCTTGTGAAGCAGGGTCACGCCCTCGAAGCTCTGCGAGCGCAAATCGGCACCGCGCCGCAGGAGCCGGTCGATCGCCGCCAGATTCTTGTGCCGCCCCAACTGCCGC
>CAYQDT010000995.1:0-1923 GCA_964416225.1 uncultured bacterium | reverse complement strand
TCCTCTCCAGGTACGGGGGCAAGACCTCCTCGGAGTGGCTGGTCGCGAAGGCGTGGCAGCTCCTGGACGAGGCACCCGAACTGTATGCGCGGGCGGAGCGACTGGTCGAAGCGGGAGACTGGGTGGTCTGGCAGCTCACCGGACGAGAGGCCCGGAGCGCCTGCCAGGCTGGCTACAAGGGGATGTGGAGCCGCGCGCAGGGCGAACCGCCCGCCGAGTTTCTTGAAGCGCTCGATCCGAGGCTGGCGGCTCTCCATGAGAAACTGGCCGGACCCGTGCTGCCGGTGGGCGCGCGGGCCGGAGAGCTCACGGAGGAGGCCGCCCGGCGGCTGGGGCTGGTCCCCGGCATCGCAGTGGCTGTCTCGCTGATCGATGCCCATGCAGGCGTTCCCGCGGCGGGCGTCTCCGCGCCCGGGAAGATGCTGCTGATTCTGGGCACCTCCGGCTGCCACCTGGTGCTCGGGGAGGAAGGACGCGCCTTCGAGGGGATTGCCGGAGTGGTGCAGGACGGGATCCTGCCCGGCTTCTTCGGCTATGAGGCGGGACAGCCCGCCACCGGCGACATCCTCGCCTGGTTCACCCGCTGGGCCACGCCGGCAGCCTACGAGGCGGAAGCCGACTCGCGCGGGATCAGCGTCCACCAGCTTCTCACGGAGCGGGCCGCGCGGCTCCGGCCCGGGGAATGCGGGCTTCTGGCGCTCGATTGGTGGAACGGTAACCGGAGCGTCCTGATGGACGCGGATCTCTCCGGTGTGCTGGTTGGGCTCACCCTCGATACGCGGCCCGAGGATATTTACCGGGCGCTCATCGAGGGGACGGCCTTCGGGACGCGGGTGATCCTGGACAACTTCACCCGCAACGGCGTGCGGATCGACGAGATCATCGCGGCCGGAGGCATGGCGGAGCGCAATCCGCTCCTCATGCAGATCTACGCGGACGTCACCGGTCGCCCGCTGCGCATCGCGCGGAGCGGTCAGGCGTGCGCGCTCGGCGCCGCGATCCTCGGCGCCGCGGCCGCCGGGTCGAGCGCGGGGGGTTACGACGATCTCGCGGAAGCCGTCGCGCGGATGGGCGGTGTCCAGGAGCGGCACTTTGCGCCCGATCCCGCGGCGCACGCGCGCTATGACCGGCTCTACGCGGAATGGCTGCGCCTCCACGATTACTTCGGCCGCGGCGAGAACCACGTCCTCAAAACCCTCCGCGGCCTCCGCCACGAGTAATCCACACGGCGAGCCATCCCGACCGATCGTCCCCCTCACCGATGCACCGCTTCTTCGTGCCCGCGGAACTGCTGGAAAGCAGCCCGGTGACCCTCCCCACGGAAACCTCCCGGCAGATCGCGCGGGTGCTCCGGCTTCGCCCCGGGGCGCAGGTCACGCTCTTCGCAGGGGACGGCGCCGAGACGGCGGCGGTCATCGAGGAGATCGGACCCCGGAGCTGTACCGTGGCGCTTGGAGAGCGCTCCATCCCGGACGTGGAGCTCCCGGCGGAGCTGCAGGTGGCCGTGGCGACGCTGAAGGGGGAAAAGCTGGATTGGGTTATTCAGAAGCTGACCGAGCTCGGTGCGGCGCGGATCCGGCTGATCCGGACGGAGCGGACGGTCGTCATTGCCGGCGAGGAGCGCTGGCCGAAGCGCCGGGAGCGATTTGAACGAATCGCCCGGGAGGCGGCGGAACAAAGCGGCCGGGTCCGGGTCCCGCGGATCGACGAGCCGGTCACGCTTCCGGAGCTCGTGCGGACCCCCGGGACCGGCCGGCGGCTGATCCTGGACCCCCTCTCCGGGCAGCCGCTGGCCGGCTCGGTGACCGGGGGCGAGCCGGTGCTGCTGGCCATCGGACCGGAGGGCGGCTTCACGGCCGCGGAGGTGGAAGCGGCGCTGGCCAGCGGCTTCCAGCCGGTCTCACTGGGCCGGCGCGTGCTCCG
>CAYQDT010000994.1:0-1923 GCA_964416225.1 uncultured bacterium | reverse complement strand
CCGGAAACGGCTCCCTGCGACAGCGGCCAGCCGGCTTACCGTTCCATCGGGCAGCGAGTTCGCCGACCCGACTACGGCGTGGCGTGTCCACGAAACGCCCGACTTGACGATAACCGAACCGATGCACAAAACGCACATTCATCAGTGGGCCGCGGCCCTGGCGCTCCTGCTGCCGTTCGCGGCCGCGGCCGCGAACGCCGCGCAGACCGCGCCGGTGGTCAAGCCGGCCGCGTCCCTGACAGCCGGCGTTCGCGAGACGTTTCTCCCCAACGGGCTCCGCGTGATCACCAAGGAAGTCCACAGCGCGCCGGTGATCAGCTTCGCCGTGTGGTACCGGGTCGGCTCCCGGAACGAGCACAATGGGATCACCGGAACGTCCCATCTCCTGGAACACCTCATGTTCAAGGGGACGCGGAAATATGGGCTGGGCGAGATCTCGCGCACGCTTTCCGCCAACGGCGCGGAGTTCAACGCCGCCACCTTCTACGACTGGACCGAATACTTCGAGACCCTCTCCTCGGACCGGCTCGAGCTCGCGATGCAGATCGAGTCCGACCGGATGGAGCACAGCCGGATCGATAAGGCGGATCTCGATTCGGAGATGTCGGTGGTCCGGAGCGAGCTGGAAGGGCACGAGAACAGCCCGGGGACCTTCCTCTCGCAGGTCGTGGCCGCGACCGCTTTCGAAGCGCATCCGTATCACTGGCCGGTGATCGGCTGGCGCAGTGACGTGGAAAACGTGCCGCGGGACGCCATCTACCAGTACTACCGCACCCACTACGGCCCGAACAACGCGACGGTGGTGATCGTGGGGGACTTCAAGACGGAGCAGGCCCTCGCGATGGTCCGGCGCTATTTCGGCGTCCTGCCCAAGATTCCCACGCCGGCCGCCGTCTACACGACGGAACCCGCGCAGCGCGGCGAGCGGCGGGTGATCGAGCGCCGCGTCGGCTCACTGCCGATGGTGGAGCTGGCCTATAAGGTTCCCGGGGCGAAGGACCCGGATAACTACGCGCTGGATACTATCGCCAACATTCTCAGCTCGGGCCGCGCGAGCCGGCTCTACCAGGGCCTGGTGGAGAAGCAGGTGGCGACGGAGGCGGACGCGGGCAATCCCGAGTTCCGGGACCCGTACCTCTTCACCTTCACCGCCACCGCCGCTCCGGGCGTCACCGCGGACCGCCTGGAAGGCGCGCTCCACGCGGAAGCGGAGCGCCTGAAAACGGAGCCGGTGTCCGCCGAGGAGCTGGCCCGCGCGAAGAGCCAGCTCGAAGCGCAGTTCGCCTTCCAGAATGACAGCGTCTCAGACCAGGCAAGCCAGCTCGGCTACTGGGCCTCCGTGTATGACTGGCGCTTTCTTTCCACCTACCTGGACCGAATCCGCGCCCTCACCCCGGCGGACCTCCAGCGCGTCGCGCGGAAGTACTTCAACGACACGTCCCTGACCGTTGGCCAGTTCATCCCGACGGCCCAGGGGGGGCCCCAAGGGCCGCCGCCGAAGGAAGCGGGCGCCCGCGTTGAGAAGGGTCGGAACGACCGCCCGATCCCGCTTCCGCGGCCCGCGCCGACGCCGAAGGTGGACCGCCACATCACCCGCTTCACCCTCGGGAACGGCGTCCGCGTCATCGTCCAGGAGAACCATTCCAACGCGACCTTCGCGCTGCGCGGGAGCCTGGACGCGGGCGCCGTGGTCGAGCCGGCGGACAAGCGGGGCGTTGCCGGGCTGACCGCCATGATGCTGACGCGCGGTACCGAGCATCACAGCGCGCTGGAGTTCGCAACGGAGCTGGAAAGCGTGGGCGCCGCTCTGGAAGCCAGCGCCGACCCGCTCCAGGCGAACATCGCGGGCCGCGCCGAGGCGAAGGACTTCAATCGGCTGGTGGATCTCCTGGCGGAGATGCTGCGCCAGCCTACCTTCCCCAC
>CAYQDT010000993.1:0-1927 GCA_964416225.1 uncultured bacterium | reverse complement strand
GGATGGTCACGTCCGGTGGGAGACGTTTGAGCAGACCTGGGCGCCCGTCAACCGCTATCTGCTGCGCCGGCCGTAGGAGATCCGCACGCGGCGGATTTTAAGCGACACTCGCGGTATGCTTTTCTAGCGCGGGCCGTGGTAGAACACCTGCGCAGACCGGGGCGCTCGGACGCCTCGCGCCGGGTGCTCGAGGATGAGCCGGCGCTCATCCGAAGCGCGGCGTGACCTGGACCAGCCGCAGCCATGATTCAAGAACCCGTCGCCGACACCCACGGCGGTCTGCACGGCACCCGCATCCACTTTCGCCGCTGGGGGAGCACGGGGCCGCGGGTGCTGCTCATCCACGCCATCGGCTTCGACCACCACTCCTGGGACCGGACCCTTCCCTACCTGGAAGGGGCGTACCAGGGGGTGGCGCTGGACCTTCCGGGGCACGGGGAGAGTGAGAAGCCGCGCGGCGCGGACTACACCCTGCGGAACCTCGCCGGACGGGTGCTCGGCTTCCTGGATGAGCTCGGCTGGGACGACGCGATCCTGGTGGGGAACAGCCTGGGCGGCGGCACTTCTCTCGCGATCGCGGAGCGGGCGCCGAAGCGAGTGCGGGGACTTGTCCTGCTCAACTCCGTCGCCTACCGCGCCGCGCTGCCGATCCTGGGCCGCCTCGCGCTCCATCCGCTGGTCTCCATGGTCAGCCCGCTGGCGCCCGAATTCGCGGTGCGGCTGGGGCTGGAGACGGTCCGCGCCGGCTGGGGCTCCGTCACGGGAGCGCGCTGCTCCGCCGTGGGCCGCTACTTCCGCAGCCGGGACGGGCGCGCGGCGTTCTTTCAGACGCTCCGGCAGCTCTACGGCACGGACCTGGCGGAGATGGAGCGGAGCTACCGGGGAATTCGCTGCCCGACACTGGTGCTCCACGGCGAGCGGGACCCGCTGATCCGGCTCCGCTTCGCGGAGCGCCTGGCGCGTGAGATCCCGCGCGCGGAGCTGGTCCGCATCCCCCGCTGCGGCCACTTCCCGCAGGAGGAGCGCCCGGAAGAGACGGGCCGCTCCCTCCGGCGGTTCCTGGATCGAATGACCGCCGCAGCCGCCCCGGGCTGAACCCGGCAGACCACTCACCACCCCGTCCGGCTTCCGGGCGCCCGCCGCCGATCTTCCTGAACAAACCCTGATGCTCTCCCACTCCATACCCGCTACCCGCGCGGCCGATGCCGGCCACCCCACGACCCACGACGTCTTTACTCTCGGGGAGACGATGATCCGCCTGACCCCCAAGGGCTTCATCCGGCTGGAAGAAGCCGCGGAGATGGAGGTCCGGATCGGCGGGTCGGAGTCCAACGTGGCGATCGCTCTCCAGCGGCTGGGGCTGCGGGTCTCCTGGGCCAGCAAGCTGCCGCGCAACCCGCTGGGCGAGCAGACCGCGCGGCGGCTCCGGCGCTTCGCCGTGGGCGACTCCCACGATCGCTGGGTGGAGGACGGACGCAGGGGCCTCTACTGTCTCGAGCCGGGCGCCGCTCCGCGCTCCGGCACCGTGCTGTACGACCGGGCCCACTCCGCGGCCAGCACCATGGCTCCCGAGGAGTGGGACTGGGCCCTGCTGGACCACACGCGGCATGTCCACCTGACCGGGATTACGCCCGCCCTCAGCCCCACGGCGGCGGCGACGACGGCCCGGGTGATCCGGGAAGCCCGCGCGCGGGGGCGCACGGTCTCCTTCGACGTGAACCACCGGGCGCGCCTCTGGCCGGCGGAGCAGGCCCGGGAGACGCTCCTGCCGCTGCTCCGGGACGTGGATCTCCTGATATGCCCGCTGGCGGACGCCGCGACGGTGTTCGGCCTGCGCGGCGCGCCGGAGGAGGTGGCGCGGCAGTTGGCGGACCGGACGGAGGGGTCGCAGGTCGCGCTCACTCTCGGCGCGGAAGGCGCCCTGCTG
>CAYQDT010000992.1:0-1930 GCA_964416225.1 uncultured bacterium | reverse complement strand
TGGGGAGCAGACCACCTGCTTGTCCGTCTGAACCTGCCAGCGCCGCTTGCCCGTGTCCGCCTGCAGGCAATCGACCATGCCGCCACTGGCGACGATCGAGGCCTGCGCGCTGCCGACGTAGACCCGGTCCCCCGTGGCCGCGGGACTGGAGGAGATGTCCGCGACGGAGACGTCGGGATCGCTGAATGTCCATACCACCCTTCCCTTCGAGGGTCCGGATTCTCCCCCGGTCGCGCCCGTGCGGAACAGGTTGCCCCGGAAGATCGGCCACCCCGCGGCCGACGGCTGTCGGGCGGCGCCGCCGGCCACCGCCGTGCCGCCGGGTGCAGCCGCGCCGTTCGCGCGATCGACCGCGGCGGCTGCCAGTACCGTTCGGCGGCCGCGCTGGGCGCTCAGGACGGCCGCGGTGGCGACGGCCAGGGCCGCCAGCGTGCAGACCACGCCCGCCGAGGTGCGGAGCCACCGGGAGCAGCGTCTGAGCCCGTCCCGCCACGCCTGCCCCCTGAACATGCTCAGCACCACTGCGCCGGCGAGGGGAAGTAGCTGCAGCAGAAGCTGGCCGAGCGCCTGCAGCGGAGCGGCCAGCCCCGGAACCACGGCACAGGCGGGAGCCGAGCTGGCCAGCAACAGTCCCAGCACCAGCCAGACCACCGTGCAGCGGGTCCGGAGGGGGCGAACAGATGGAGTCTTCTCCGGCATGGCTCTCCTCAACGTCCCCCCGCCGCGCGGGGAGGCACGCCGCTGGGCACGTACGATCGGTGACGGGTTTTCCTGATGGGGACCTTGGTTACGATGGGCCCGAGGAGCGGCCCGGCCTTCGGGTTCGGCTCGGGAGCATGGGCCCGTCCGGCCAGCACGTCCCGGACGAGGCCTGCCAGCGCGTCGGACGTACCCGTGTAGGTCCGCGCCAGGTCGGGACGGGTTGCCGCGACGCTCCACGCGGCCCCGGTTCTCGCAGCCTGAAACCAGGTGCCGTTCGTGAAGCCGAAGAGAACCCCCGTTTTACCTCCGAAGAGGACGAACGGCTGCCCTTTTGCCACGCGCGGCATGAGAGTCGTCGCGGCGGCGGGAGCCAGTTTCATCCGGAGCTCCGTCACCGCCCCTTTCAGAGCGGATGGTTCCACCACCAGCTCCCCGCTTTTGATCTCGCCCGGTCCCACGCCAATCCACAGGCTCATGCGAATGATCTGTTCGAGCGGGTACAGCCGGGAATTAACGGCCCGCGCGGGCGGCATCAGAAGCAAGGACAGAGCCGGAGCCAGGGCGAGCCATCGAGCTCGTCGAGATCGCACCGCCGTCATCATGGAATAGTCACTCGATGAGCATGGGGCGCCGGCGCGGGCATGCGCCGCGTCGCATCATTTCGCTGGTTCGATCACCCGCAGTGCGGCCGCCGCCGCCTGCCGGACTTCCACCTGGGGATCGTTCAGCGCCGCTTTCAGCGGAGGCACCGCGGCTTTCGCTTCCGGACCCAGCCGGGCGAGCGCCTGCGCCGCCCGTTTGCGCAGCCCTGTGTCCCCCACCACTCCCAGCGCTTCCACCAGCACAGGCACTGCTTGAGGATCCCTACCGCCGAGCATTACATACGCCACGGCTCCCCATGTGCGCGGCTCGCCGGAGTCGTCATGCAGCAGCGCATGCAGGGCCGGTACGGCCGGAGCGGCCGGCGGCCCCATTTCCAGTAAGACGACGGCGCTCCGGAACCGGACGTAATACTCCGGATCTTTGAGCGCCTCGATCAGGGTCGGAATCGCCGGTACAGCTTCCTGCACGTTGAACTGAAGGAATAGATTGATCGCCGCCCGCCGCACATCGGCATCTCCCTCCTTCAACGCGGTCACGAGCGCGGGCACGCTGTCCCCCGACAGACGCACGAGCACCGCCAGCGCCGCGGCCCACTCCCATGGGTCGTCGACCGTCGCTCCCAGAA
>CAYQDT010000991.1:0-1932 GCA_964416225.1 uncultured bacterium | reverse complement strand
TATTCGATGGCCGGAACCGAAGCGTGAGTAGGAGTGTTCATAGGCGCAATTCTCCCGTATACTGGAATTGCGCCAGGAACGTTTGGCGAGAATGTTTTTTGGAAGGCTGAACGCTGCTAGCTTGGCGGCGGTTTGCGGTGCGAGCGCATTCGTCTTCATTTGGATGCCTCCTGGTAGCGGGTTGCCCGGCGGATGCGGGCCGCCCACAACGACACGCTAACCAAAAGTACTATTCCGCGGCGGCCGCGCGTCTCCTGCCGATCAGTGTCATTTTGAATCTATTCCGGAGCGAAAGGGTACGGGGAAGCAATGAAGGTGCTCCCGCGGTACGTCCCGCGGTGGCGCACTGCAAGCGCATTGCCCTAGGATGCGGCGGCGGGACCCGAGATGGCGTCGAGCGGCGCGCGGATCACCGGCGGCATCGTCCAGGAGGAGCACAACGCCGACCTGCGCGGCAAGCTGGGGCTTCAGGCGGGGGCGAAGATGCGGCGCACAGACGCCCAGGTGCGGGCGGTGGAGAAGGTCCTCTCCCTTCCGATCCGCTCCCCCGTGTGGCCGGTGGAGGAGCCGGACCGGGCCGGCAAGCGCGGAGCGGGAAGCGGCGGCGCTGCTGCGGGCGAACCCGTTCGGCGGGATGGAGCACCCCTGGGACGACCTGCTGCCGGAGGCGTGCCTGGCGATCTACTACGGCTTTCGGGTGCCGGAGCTCGTGTGGGATGAGCGCGCGGACCTCAGTGCGGTGCGCAAGGTCGGCAGCCGGAACCCGGAGCTGCGGGAGCGGTGGCTCGATGACGAGAGCGGGCGGCTGACCGGCTAACTCTACGGGGGATCCGCCCCCTGGGCGAAGGGCGGGTGGATGGAACGAACCTCCCCACCCGCCACGTGCGCATCCCCGTGCCGCTGGAGAGAGTCCTGCAGTTCGTCTCCGCCCCGGAGAAGGGCAACCCGGAGGGGTTCGGGCTCTGGCGGCGCCCGTACCCGCAGTGGTACATTGAGCACGTGCTCTACAAGATCGTGGGGATCGAGATCGAGCGGAACCTGCTGGGGTCCTTTACGGGACGCTGCAGCTGGGGGCGCAGGACGACAGGCGGGGCCTGCTCCAGATCCTCCCCCGGCTGCGGACGGAAGCCGGGGCGTTGGACGGGCAGAGCGTGGATTGGTTCGAGAGCGGAGGGAGCCTGGTCGAGGGCATGCCGTTTCTGCAGCACCAGGCCGCGAAGATCGCTCGGGCGGCGCTGGCGAAGTTCCTGACCCTGGAGCGGCACGGCGTGGAGGCACCGGCGCTGGGGACCGTCCACGCGAAGCTCTTTGAGACGGCGGAGGACGCGAACGCAGGGTGGATCGCGCAGACGGCGAACAGCCAACTGGTGAAGCAGTGATGCCGCCTCAATTACGGTGAGGGGCCGCGATGCCCCCTGGGCAAGCACAAGCCAATCAAGAGCCAGGACCTACAGGCGCGCGCTACCGCGCTGACGCAGTTCGTGGCGGGATGGGTGCTCTAACCGGGAGCGGATGACGAGGAGTAGGTGCGGGCGACGCGGGAATTACCGGCAGCGCCCGGACACCAGGCTTCTGCTGCTGCTTGAGTGGGCGGCAACGTCCGTTAGCGGTGCAAAGGGAGAAAAAGATGCGCTTCCTGGGGGAGAGCTTTTTCTGCTGAGTGCTGACGAAGCTCCTGCTGGCAGCAGGAGTTCTGGCCGCACTGGCAGCGGTGGGCAATCTGGAGAGTGGACCGCACCTGTTAGAAGCCGGCATCTGTGCCGCAGTGGCCGGGCTGTGCTTAGCGGGGACGCGGCTGTCGGCCGAGTTCGGGGCAAGAAGGAGCCGGAGGCCGCCGGAGGAACGCTCCGGGCCATCGTGACCAGCGCCGGGCTTTCTTTGCTAACGCCTTCGCGGGTCGTGGCATTGGTGCGCATTCACCCCGAGCGCTGG
>CAYQDT010000990.1:0-1932 GCA_964416225.1 uncultured bacterium | reverse complement strand
TCGGCTATGATGACAGCCTGGACACGTTCGGCGTGCATGGCGTGGGTGGAACGGTAGGGGCACTCCTGACCGGCGTCTTCTGCTCCACGGTCATCAATCCCCAGGGCCAGGATGGCCTGCTGCACGGACACCCGGCGCAGCTTGGCGTGCAGTTCGTGGGGGTGGCGGCAACCTGGATCTACGCCGGCCTCATGGGGGCGATCCTGCTGTTCCTGGTGGATAAGGTTACCGGCCTCCGCGTGAGCGCCAAGGAAGAGGACGCGGGCCTCGACCTTAGCCAGCACGGTGAGGAGGGGTATTCTTATTAGCGTGTAGAGTGTAGGGTGAAGGGGAAGTGCCGAGAGGGGAACCCCCTTCGCCTGATTCCCGGCGGTCGCCCTGCAGGGCGACCGCCGGACGAGCACCGTGCTGCCGGGCGCTGCCCGATAGCTGTCCGTCGACTCTCGCCAGGAGCTCTGCCCCGGGATGGGGACGAGACCCGCGACCAAGAGGAAGAAACGATGACGAAGATGGAAGCAATCATCCGCCCGGAGAAGCTGGAGGATCTCCAGCACGAGCTCGAGGAGATGGGCATCACCGGGATGACGGTGACGGAAGTGCGCGGCGCCGGACGCCAGGCGGGGTATGTGGAGCGCTACCGGGGCCTGGAATACCGGGTGCGCCTCCTGCCGAAGGTGAAGGTGGAAGTCGTGGTGCCGGACCCGATGGTGGAAGACGTGGTGAAGAGCATCCGGAACGCCTGTCACACCGGTGAAGTCGGCGATGGAAAGATCTTCATGTGGAAGCTGGACGACGCCGTGCGGATTCGCACCGGGGACCGCGGCAACGAAGCGCTCTAGCCGCGGCGCCGCACGCGAAGCAAGGCGGCGGGGATTTGCGCGGTCCCCGGCATTCCGATGGGCGGCGCCCAGGGACCACCCGCAGAAAACGAAAGAGGTCCGGGGATCGAAATCCCTGGACCTCTATTTCTGACGCTCGACGCGGCGGTTAAGCCTTGCCGGCTTTCTCGCAGCAGAGGCGGGCCATGTGGCGCTTACCCACGCTGGGGACGCGCATCACGATCTCCACCTTCCCGCCGCAGATCTTGCAAGTGCTGGCCAGGGCCTTCTGCTCGGCGCGGGCCGCAACGTTGGTCTTCGACGTGCCTTTATCCTTCGCCATTTCGCTTCTCCCGAAAGAGCTTCGCCCAACCCGCGCGGGCGGGGGCGTACCGGCCCCCATTATATCAGAGGTCCGCCTGCCTGTGAAGGGTAATCCGCCGCGTCGAGGCGCCCGCGGCAGCATTGCGTCTTTCGCTGATTCAAGCTAGAATGCTAAATAGTCGGCGCGCCCGTGCCGATCATCTAGACCGTTCCGGCTACCAGCCGCTCTCGTCGTCGAGCCGACCGCAACGCAGTGCCGTACCACGCCCACTCGGCGTCCCGTCGGATCGTTTGCGCCGGCCTGGGAGATCTCCACATGCGATGGGTTGCCCTGCTCTCCGCCTCCGCCGCGCTGCTGGCCGCCGCGCCTCAGGTCGCCTGGAGCAGCCCGTATCCCGGTGCGGATGGCTACTACCAGGTTTATGACCGCGCCCGCGACCTGGGGACGCTGCTCGGCTCGTACACCATGGATGAAATCCAGAACCAGCCGAAACAGCTGGAGGGCAAGCTGGTGGAAGTGCGGGGCATGATCAACGCCATTGCCGGATCGGACTCGCATACCACCGTAATGGTGGAGACCAACAACGCCACCTCCTCGGTGATGGTGAGCCTCCCCGCCGACAAGCGCCTCACCGATTTCCCGATCCTGGATGTCGGCACCCAGGTGCGGATGCTCTGCCGGGTGGTGCCCACCCAGAACAGCACCGGCGGCTCTCTGGAGCTGGTGGCGCCTGTAAAGGAAGTGGAAGCGGCCCCGCTGGACGCCCGGCGTGCCAAGGCGGCCGCCGCC
>CAYQDT010000989.1:0-1934 GCA_964416225.1 uncultured bacterium | reverse complement strand
CGGCCACCCGGAAGGCCGGCGCCAGCTTCTCGAATGCCTTCGGAATAGCCGCCACGGCCACCGCGAACGGGCCGATGAAATCGACCACTCGCGCCAGGACCTGGAGCACGTCCGCAAGGCCCTCCGCGAGCAGGGTCAGGAAGGGCAGGAACGGCTTCACGACGGCCGTGAGCAGGAGTTGGAACATCTCGCCGACGCGCCCGAGCTGGTACATGAAGTCCGACGCTTGCCTTGTGGCCGCGTCGTTGTTCACCGCGCTCAGCGCCGCGGCGTCCGCTTTCATCGTGTCCGAGTGCCGCTGGTAGAGGTCCACAAGCGGGAGCAGGCTCGTCAGGTGCAGCGCCAGAGCCGCCCGGTACCGCTCCTCTTCGCTCGTGATGCTGCCCAGGTACGAAAGCGTCTTCTGGAGCACCTGCGCGGAGTTGGCGTTGCCGAACTGCGGGCCGACGAGATCGGCGCCGGAGAGCCCGGCCCGAGAGCCGTAGACTGCCCCCATGCCGCCCTGCGCGAGCGTCCCCCGCAGGCTCATCGCCACGCTCTGGATCTGCTCCGGCGAGAGCCCCATGCCCCGCAGCCCCGCCACGTCTCCCGCGCCGGCCCCCGTCTGGAGCGCCGCGGAGCGCAACTCCGTGAGCGTCTCCGCCGCCTGCTTCACCGCCGCGCCGAACCCCACAAGCGCCGCCGCGGTCGCCGTCACCGCCAGCCCGATCGGGCCGGAGAGGCCGAACAGCTTGAGCGTCTGCCCCACGAGCGGCATGAAGCCGCCGGCCCCGTAGCGCATCGATCCGACGAACGACATCAGCCGCGAGTTGAAGCCCGGGCCCCCGTTCAGGGCCTGCTGCGCCCGCTGTGCTGCCTGATGGGCCTGGAGCACCCGATACTGCGCGTCCGGAATTCCTGATCCGGACCGCAGCGCCAGTTGGAGCGCTGCCTGTGCCTTCGCCAGCCGCGCGAAGGGCCCACCGCCCGCCCCGCCTCCGCCGCTCGGGACGAGGCCGCCGCCTCCACTACCGGTTCCCAGCGCTTTCTGCGCCGCCTGGAACTGCTTCAGCCCGGTAAGGAGCTGGTTCATTCCCGAGACAGCCCGGGTAATCCCGGTCGACTGGAAATCAATGACCATCGCGTTCGACACGGGCCCTGCGCTCCTCTTCCGCTTCTCGCTGCTCCGCTTCGTACTCCACCAGGTCCGTCAGGTCCCGGGTCCACTCGAGGGAAGGAAACGGCACGTCCACGCCGGCGCGGCCGGCGAGACGCTCATTGATCGACCAGAGCAGTACGTCCCGGCGCTGGGTCGTCTCCGGGTGCTGCCGGTGGTATTTGCTGACGGCCAGCAAGAACCGGCTGGCCGTCTCACTCAGTTTCCCGACGCTTGCTCATTCAGCTTCTGGAACGTCTCCAGCAGCTCCAGCCACGCGGCCGGCATCGCCAGCATCATCGCCAGCAGGTCGCCGCGGCTGTACCGCTCCTCCTCGGGACCGGACTGCATCACCTCCAGCGTGCAGAGGGTCCGCGCCAGTCCGAGGGTGATCGGGTACGCCTCGCCGTTTGCGAGCGGGAAGTAATTGCCGCCCAGTTCCGCAAGCCACGTCTCCGCGGCCTCCAGGGCGACGGTGAGCCGGTACGGGTCGAGCTTGGTGAGGGTGAGCTCCACCTCCACGCCCGGCTGCGCGGGATCGGTGAACGTCCGCGTCTCCGTCGGCAGCGCGGGGCGGGGTAGGACCTGCAGATTAACCTTGGCCATAGAGCCTCACAAAGAGACGGCCGGCCACCCATAAGAGCCGCCGGCCGAGAAGGGGAAAGCGATCAGGATTAGGCATACGTCGGGTTCGCCGTGCTCGGATCGACCATCTCGAAGGTGGCCGTGCCGGTCGACTTCCCGCGGACCAGATCCTCGTCATAGCCCGTGCAGAGCCCGGTGAACGTCCAAGTGTTCG
>CAYQDT010000988.1:0-1943 GCA_964416225.1 uncultured bacterium | reverse complement strand
CCGGGTCCCCGCCGATGCCGACAATCGTGGACTGTCCGAGGCCGGCGCGCGTGAGCGCGTCGACCGTCTCGTAGGCAAGCGTTCCGGAGCGGGCGACGATGCCCACGGGGCCGGGAGTGGCGATGCTGCCGGGAATGATGCCCACCTTCGATTCGCCGGGGGTGATCAGCCCGGGGCAGTTGGGGCCGAGGAGGCGGGTCCGGGTGTTGGTGCGGATGTAGTTGACCACCGTCACCATGTCCTTCACCGGGATGTGCTCGGTGAGGCAGACGGCGAGCTCCATCCCGGCGTCCGCCGCTTCCAGGCACGCGTCCGGCGCGAAAGGCGCGGGGACGAAGATCACGGAGACGTTGGCTCCGGTCGCGTCCACGGCCTGGGCGACGCTGTCATAGACCGGCACGCCTTCCACTTCCTGCCCCCCCTTGCCCGGGGTGACGCCGGCGACGATCTGCGTCCCGTAGGCGAGCATCTGCTTCGTGTGGACGAGACCCTCTCGGCCGGTGATGCCCTGCACCACCACTTTGGAATTCTTGTTGATGAGAATGCTCATAGTAAAAAGCCTTCGGCTGGGCTCGCCGGGAAGGTCGGGGCGGACGGTGGTCCGGCGGCCGGCCGCGCACGGACACCGGAGCGCGGCGCCGCTACTCTTCGCGCGCTCGACGCGGGCCCGCCGCATCCCGATCCATTCCCGCTCGCTACCGGGAACTCAGCTCCACAATCTTCTGCGCCGCCTGCTGCATCGTCTCCGCCGGGACCAGGTTGGTCCCCTGCAGGATCTCACGCCCTTCGGCCGCGTTGGTGCCGCTGAGGCGCACGACGATGGGAACCCGGACATCGAGCCGCTTGGTCCCCTCGATGATGCCGCGCGCCACTTCGTCGCCCCGCGTAATCCCACCGAAGATGTTGAACAGCACGCCCTTCACGTTCGGATCCGAAAGCACCAGATCCAGCGCATTCGCCACCACATCCGCCTTGGCGCCGCCGCCGATATCTAGGAAGTTGGCCGGGTTTCCGCCGGCATTCTTCACCTCGTCGAGCGTCCCCATCACAAGGCCCGCGCCGTTGCCGATGACGCCGATCTCGCCGCCGAGGCGCACGTACTGAAGACCGCGCCGGTGCGCTTCCGCCTCGATGGGGTCATCCTCGCTGCCTTCGCTCTGCTCCTTGAAGTCGGGGTGGCGAAAGAGGGAGCTGTCGTCGATGTCGATCTTCGCGTCTGCCGCGATCAGGTTCCCCTCCGCGGTGAGCACGAGGGGATTGATCTCCGCCAGGGAGCAGTCGTTCTCCATGTAGGCGGCATAAAGCGCCTTGATAAACTTCACGGCGCCGTTGACCGCGCTCCGCTCGATCCCGGAGTCATAGAGCGTCTCCCGCATCTGGTACTCCCGGAGGCCGACCAGCGGGTTGATCAGGGTACGCGCGATCTTCTCCGGCGTCTCCGCCGCGACTTCCTCGATGTCCACGCCGCCTTCCGCGCTGACCATCAGCACGTTTCGCTGCGCCGCGCGGTCCAGCGTGATGCCCAGATAGATCTCTTTGCTGATGTTGACCGCCTCCTCAACGAGGACTTTCTCCACAGTAAGGCCCTTGATGTCCATCCCGAGAATCTGCGCCGCGACGCGCTCCGCCTCTTCCGGAGTGCCGGCCAGCTTCACGCCGCCCGCCTTACCGCGGCCTCCGACGTGTACCTGCGCCTTCACCACCACTCGCTTGCCCAGCCGCTCCGCAATGGCGCGCGCTTCCGCGGGCGTGGCGGCCACGTCCCCCTGCGGCGTTGGGACGCCATACCGCGCCAGGACTTGCTTCGCCTGATACTCGTGAATCTTCACGGAACACTCCTCTGCTGCAAACCCGGTCGGCGGCCCGCAAGAGCGGTGAACAGCCTCGGCGGACAGGCGCCCGTCGGATCCGGCCCGAAAGGCCCAGCCCGACTGGACCGCGCC
>CAYQDT010000987.1:0-1943 GCA_964416225.1 uncultured bacterium | reverse complement strand
GCGCACGGCCGCCCGTGCGATCCGTCGCGGGGGAACGGGCGTCATCGGTATGACGCTCGCGCCGTCGTGCCCGCTGACGCTCCCCGGAGTGCTTGCCGGGTGCTGGTCCACGGCCGCGCGTGCGAACTGGACCGGCGGGTTGGCTCGCGAGGGCGCGACCGGCACGGTGCGCCGCACGGGAGTGGCACCGGTGGCCGGAGCCGGGTCGGCAATCGAAGCGGCGGCAGGCGCCGGCTCCCGTTCAGCCGTGCGCTGTTCCTGCCTCCCGGGGACAGACGGCGTGGGCGGCGAAGTCAATCCCACGACGAGAGCACCCATCGCGGCACCGGCCATGACCGGCCAGAACCAGAGCGGCGGAGTCACGCGAGCGCGAAAGGGGGCTGCCGGCTCCGGGACCTGATCCACGTAGGCTAGGCGCATCATCGTGCGCTGGTAGAGTCCCGCTGGAACCGCTTCTTCGGGAATGGCCCGCGCGAGCTGCACCACGCCGCGAAGTTGCTGGAGCTCCTTCGCACACCGGGGACACTGCTCGGCATGACTGCGCACCCGCCTCTCGTCGACGGGCTCCAGCTCACCATCTACCAGTGCTGAAAGCTGTTTGTTGATTTGTCCACACCACATAGCGGGGCTCTCACTTCCCGTGAGCGGCGCTCCTGGACGGTGCTCGCCACTGCTTGGGACGTCCACTCCCGAGGGGAGGTTTCAATCTTTTCGCAACAGAAGGGATCGGTGCGGTCCTTCTCTACCCGCTCTCCGCGGAGCTCAAGCAGGGGCTTTTCAGTGCTCGTCGGCGTCGGGTGAGCTCCGCGTGAAGGACCCGTCCGTCCGACCGGACGCGAGAGCCAGCGCTTGCTGCGGCTCCGGTCGCTCCCCGAGAGCATGGACGTCCGCCGAGGCCTCATGGTCACCCGGCCCGGCTGATATAAAAAGTGGCTGCCCACACGGGCAGCCACTGGCACCAATCCCGTTTTAATGGGATCAATAGAGGACGTCTAGCCGGTCCTTCGTGTACAGCGAGTCGTGCGCGGCGTCCGCCCAGGCCTGCGTTTTCCACTCCGGCAGGACTCGGGTGAGCTCCTTCGGGTCGATTCCATACTCGTAACCGATGGAGCGCGCATACATCCCGTTATAGACGGCCTGCTCGAACTCGATCGGGTCGATTCCCGTAACCCGGGACGCATTCGCGATCATGAACGCCTCGTCTCGCGTGAAGCCGGCGTGCCGGAGGCGGCGGAAGGCAAGGGGGGTCAGGACGTAGCCCTGGTTCCAGAAGCGATGACCCATCCCACGCTCATAGAGCGGATACGGGCTGAGCGTCGTCATGGGACGTGCGCCGGGCCGGTTGCCGTCCATGTGGTCACGATCCATCCGGTTGCGGTCCGAGTGGTCGCGATCCATCCGATCCTGGCGGCGATCGCGGCTCCGGTCCCGGGAAGAGCTGCTGCCGGTGTTCTGGGCAAATGCGGGCGCGGCCATACAGGCGACAACCGCGAGCAGTGTCAGTGAGCGCATCATGGTGGTTGGTTAACCTCCTCGCAAGGCAAATGGGCTGGTCCGCCGGACCGAAAGCTAGGGCCTCTGCGGCCGAGGAATGTTTCCCGTGAGGCGGCTGTCTTCAAACGTTCCAGGCGGGCGAGGGGGTGCCATGCCGACTGACCAAACAGAAAACAAGACGGAGCCCACGCCTTCGGGCGGGCTCCGTCGCTGCACTCTCCGCTGCGTTCCCCGACCGTGCCGCTAGCCGAAGCGCTTGAGAATGTCGTTGAAGTTCACGACGATGAACAGGACGCCGATGATCACGATGCCGATCACCGCCGCCACCCGGTGCGCTTCCGGCTCCAGCCGGCGCCGGCGGAGGACCTCTACCGCGAGAATAAACAGGTGGCCGCCGTCCAGCATGAAGATGGGCAGCAGGTTAAACACCGCCAGTGAGAAGCTAATCT
>CAYQDT010000986.1:0-1946 GCA_964416225.1 uncultured bacterium | reverse complement strand
TCGCAGCACCGCCGCCGCCGTCTCACCGCCCGTGAGGAGCAGCGCGCCGAATTGCTGCTCCCGGTGCAGCCGCGCCGACGCGCGGGCCAGCTCCGCGGCGTGGGCGGTGTCTTCCGGTCCTTCACCGGGCGGCGCCAGCAGGAGGCGAACGGACGCTCCGGCGTCTTCCGCCGGACGGAGCGCGGCAGCCTGTCGGCGCGCCAGCGGCGTCCGGCTGCCGACCACCACGAGGACCCGGTGCGGCCCCAAAGGCAGCGGTGAGGGTACCGGCGGGTCCGGCACCAGATACCGGGCGAGTGCCGCCGCCAGCCCGGCGCTCCCGCAGAGCAGCGGGATCCCGGCCTCCAGCGCGGCGCGCACCACCCCATCCAGCTCCGTGTGGGTCGCGGCGTCCGCGGTCAATCCGCGGGCGGGCGGCGCCAGATCTCCCACTCGGGTTCCGTCCGCCAGCAAGACCGCGCCCCCGCGCACCACGCGCCCCTGTGCCGGGTACGCCGGACACACCAGCGCGCCGCAGCCGAGCCGCTCATGAACGGCCACCAGCTCCGCGCGCCAGGGACCGCGCAGCAGCGAGTCGATCTTCTTGTACCACCACTGCGGCTCCCGCCGGGCGAGCCGGTCCACCCACTCCCGGACGACCTGCCGCGCGCGGTCCGGCGCGGCATCGCGGGTCCCGGTGTTCACAATCAGCACTTCCGCTCCCGTCCCACCGCCATCCCGGCGCGGCGGCGCGGCCTCGTCCGCGAAGGGAAGCACGACGGTCCGCAGGCCCCGCTGGCTGAACTGGACACCGGTGTCCAGCGCGCCCGTCAGGTCGTCGGCGAGGACGATGACTCGCATCGGGGCTTCCGTGCCTTCCGCATCCGTTCGACCGTGGGCGAGACCCGCTACTTCAGCGCGGTCACCTCATCCGGAATCAGGCTGCCCGCACCGTCGAACCGCAGCTCCTCCGGTGCTCCGAGCAACTCCAGGCGGTCGCAATCCCGCACGGCATCCAGCAGCGCCTCGGAGACCAGCAGGTGCTCCAGGTGAAGCGTGTCCCGGGCGCGGACCGCCCGAATGCGCGCCGGCTCCATCCGCCGGAGCAGGTAGACGGCGGCATCGAGCGCCTCGCGGTCCGATCCCGATACGACGGGGATCATGGTCCGCTGCGTAAAGCCGGAGACCAGGCAGTTCGTATTCGTGACGCCCCAATCGATCTTGTGGTGCAGCCGCCGCGTGATGAGATCGGCCAGCCCGATCCCGATCCCGTTTCCGTGCGACTCCGGCGTCAGATCCCGCAGCAGGATCCGCTCGATGCGGGGCCGCTCGAAGTCCGGCTCGCCGAAAATCCGCTTGCGTCCGATGACGTTCGGGTCGAGGCCGGTCCCGCTGATCTCCTTGCCGATGCGGTCCAGGATGAGCAGCTCCAGCTCGTCGAACGGGAGGCGCGCCATGTAGTCGCGGGCGCGCCGGAGCAGGGTCGGCTCTTCCGCCTCGATGCGCGCATTCGGCAGACCGACCACCTCCGCCGTCTGGTCGTAGCCGTCCTCCAGGATCGCCAGCCCGCCGAGGATCGGCGCGAGCCGCAGCTTGGCGCGCGCCACCTCCGGCATCAGGACCCGCAGCCCCCATGCGCCAAACGCGTGGACACTCTCCGCCTGCGCCCGCTTGCCCAGGCCGATGGTGATCATCTTGAAGAGGCCGCTCTCCCAGTCACCCGAGAAATCGGTGTGGGGCTTCACGCGGTTCACCACCAGGATCCCGTCGGCTTCCGCGACGTTCCGATCGACGTAGACCGGAAGGTGATGCTCCTCCGACCGGCCGAGCTCCACCACCTCCATGGTCGAGCGGACGGGGCAGCCCATGCTCTCCTCGGTGATCCCGAACGTCTCGGCCAGGAGCGCGAGCTGTCCCTCCGCCGTCGCGCCGCCGTGGCTGCCCATGGCGGGCACGATGAACGGCTC
>CAYQDT010000985.1:0-1949 GCA_964416225.1 uncultured bacterium | reverse complement strand
GGGACCCCCGGCGGGCCCGCGCGCTCGGGACCGGTTTCTCTCCGCGCATCCGGTTCCGGCCGGTGCCGCGCTGGCGGTGATTGCGCCGCGCGGTGTCGGATTAACGGCCTGGTCCGGATCGCCGCAGCAGCGGACGCAGATTCGCCGCCGCTTCATGCTGCTCGGCCAGACGCTCGACGGAATGCGGGTCTGGGACGTGCGCCGCGCGATCCAGCTCACGCGCTCCCTGCGGCCCGGCCTGCCGATCCGCCTGCAGGCGAGCGGTGAGATGGCGGGAGTGGCGCTGTACGCCTCACTGTTCGAGCCGCGGTTGGAGTGCCTGGAGCTGCGCGGATTGCCCTCTTCCGGGGCAGCGGGGCCGGATCTCCTCAACCTGCTCCGCTACCTGGACACCGCGCAGGCGCTCGCGATGGCCGGCGAGCGCTGTCCGGTGCACGCGGACTCCGCGACCACCGAAGCTGTTCGCTACGCACAGGAGGTCGGCAAGCGACTGGCCTGGGGTGCACGGCGCTTCGAGCTGGACGCGCCGTGACTCGCTATCGGCTGCCGTACCGCGCCGCGGAGCGCGTCACGCCTCCGGGGCGGCGCTCCGGGTCAGCCCGAACAGCTTAGCTGCATTTCCGGTGAGGATCGACTGCTTTTCCGCATCGGAGATCCGCGCGTCCATCAGGAGCCCGAGCGCGGCGCCGGGATTGTGGTCCGGGTAGCTGCTGCCGAAGAGGATCCGGTGGTGACCGAGGAGCTGGACGAGCGCCTCCACCTTGCCGCGGTGCGAGCCGCCGGAAAACGGCTCCAGAAGGATGTTCACGAAGCGCTTGGCGGCGATGGCGCAGTCCTGCCACGCGTCACCGCCGGCTCCCTGCGCGATGAACTTGATGGTGTTGAAGTCCGGCGCAATCTCTTCCAGATCGAGCAGCGTCTGCTCGTCCGGGACGTGGACCAGCAGCGGCTTCGTGTAGCGCCGGTAGGCGTTCAGCACCTCGCGGGTGGTCGCCGAGTTGAGGCGCTGGCCACTGAGCTCCGGGTGGAGCATCGCACCGAACCACTTCGCGGAGCCGAGATACCGGCGCATCTCCTCGGACGAGCGCTCCGGGTAGGTCGGATTCACCACGCACCAGCCGCGCATCTGCGGCGCCTGGCTCACCACGGCGTTCACCTCGGCGTTTCCGGCCGATAGGTCACCGGCAAGCGCGCGCCGGGAAGCAACCCCGAGCAGGTCGAAGCGGGCGCGCTGCATCGCGTGCAGCAGCCGCGCTCCATCAGTGGTGGTCCACTCCGATGCACCCAACTGCCCCAGAATGTCTACTCCCGGCATCCGCTTCTCCAAATCCTCTCTGATCGGGCCCGCCGGCGCCGGATCGCAACGCAGAGCGCGGTGAGCCCGCGCCGGCTCCGGCTACTGCATCAAGAGCCGCTGCACATTGCCTTCGAAGATCGCCTGGCGGTCCGCATCGCTCAGCTCCGCGTACTGGACCGACATGACGGCACTTCCAATTCCCCGCAGCGGCGACGTCGAGCCGAAGACCACCCGGTTGGCACCGAGATTCCGGACTGCGGCTTCGACCGCACCGCCGGCTTCGAGGCCGGAAGTCTCCACCCACACGTTCTGGCCCAGCCGGCCCGCGGCGAGAACGGTCCCAAGACCGGCCGCGTCCACGGTGAAGGCGGTGGGAATGGGCAGGAGGTCCTCCGCGTCCGCGGAGATGACGGGGGCGGGCATCCCCGCAACATCCACCAGCAGGAGCTTCGCCCCTTCCATCTTGCGGAGTACGTGGCGAAGCGGCCCGACCATCGCGCTGAATGGGTAGCCGTGTTCGCGCGGGCAGAGGCGGAAGACGCGCACGCCTTTCTCCAGGCAGCGATCGATCTCCACCAGGCATTCCGGATAGCTCAGCGGATTCACCACGGCCACCGGAATCAGGGGCTGGTGCTGGCTGCAGAGCTGAATA
>CAYQDT010000984.1:0-1951 GCA_964416225.1 uncultured bacterium | reverse complement strand
AGGTGCTGTTCCACCACTTCTACGTGCGACCGGGCAAGGGGCTCCGCGCTTCCACCATTCATACCCGGGAACCCGTCTAACCATCTAACAAAAGGAAGCCAGAGTTGAAGGTCGACGTCATGCAGGCCCTGGCGATGGGAATCATCCAGGGCCTCACCGAGTTCATCCCCGTCAGCAGTACCGCGCACCTGATCATCGCGCCGCAGTTTCTCCCGATCAACAAGCCCGACGAGGCCATCGCCCACGCGTACGACACCATCATCCAGTCCGGGACGCTCTTCGCGGCACTCGCCTTCTTCTGGCGGGACTGGGCGCGCATCCTCGCCGCGATCCGCCGGATCATCGCCAACCGCGGCATCGACAGCAAGGACCTGGACGAGCGGATGGTCCGCTACCTGTTTCTCGGCAGCCTCCCCGCCGGGATCCTCGGGCTGCTGCTGGAGAAGAAGGTGGACGCCCTGGCGGACCCGGACCACAACCACTGGGCGTGGCTGGTGATCGCGACCGGGCTCATCGGGATGGGGATCGTGATGGCCCTGATCGACTACACGAGTCGCAAAGTGCGGGACATCGAGAACCTGAAGACGCCGGACGCGGTGCTGATCGGTTTCGCGCAGGCGCTGGCGCTTTTCCCCGGGGTCTCCCGCTCCGGCTCTACGATCACCGCCGGGCTGCTGACCGGGCTCACCCGCGAGGCGGCCGCACGATTCAGCTTCCTGCTGATGACGCCGATCATGATCGCGGCCACGGGCTACAAGCTGTTCAAGCTGCTTCGCCATCCCGGCGACGTGGGCGATGCCTGGGGAAGCATGATCCTGGCCACCATCGTGGCCGGGATTACGGGCTACCTGGTTATCGGCTTGCTGCTGGGCTGGCTGCGCAGCCGCTCGCTCATGTTCTTCGTCTGCTGGCGCCTGGCGGTCGGCGCGCTCTGCCTCGGGATGTTCTTTGTCCAGCGCCCGAGCGAGCCGGCGACCACGCCCGCGTCGGCGCCCCGGCCGGTCGTCTCCCCCGTGGGACGCAGCCGCCCGCGTTTCGCCCGGCCGAAGGTTGCCGCGGCCGTCCCCGGTTCCACCGCGCGGTGGGTCGCCGGGCGCCCGCGGATTTAACAGCCCTGCAATCGAACGTTAACCCCGAACCGGAGTCGAGCGGCTATGCTTATCCGGAAAAGTGTTGTCCAGCAATCTCCGGTTCGCGCCGCCGGACCCCGTGAAGCGCTCCGCGTTGCTCCCGGTTTCTCCGGACGGGTCCGGTCTTGCGGGCAGCAGGACGGCCGCGGCGTGAGACCGGACCCATACGCCAGGAAGGACCAACCATGGCAGCCAAGAGTGTGAAGCCGGGCCTTGAAGTCAAGACGGCGCCCGCCGCCGGCAAGACGAACGGCGCCGGAAACGCCGGCAAGAAGCGGGTGACCTTTGTCGTGGAAGCCCCGGGCGCAAAGGAAGTCTACCTCTGCGGCAGCTTCAACAACTGGGACCATCGGACACCGATGAAGGAGGACGGCACCGGCTCCTGGAAGGCTACCCTGATGCTGCCGCCGGGAACCCACGAGTATCGGATCAAGGTGGATGACGTGTGGGTGGATGATCCCGCCGCGACCTCCCACGTTCCGAACCCGTTCGGCTCCCGGAACTGCGTGCGCGTCGTTTAGCGGGCGTGCCGGTCCCGGGGCAGGGGACGCGCACCGGCTTCCCGCGCCCGTCCCCACTCCCGGCTCTCCGGTCCGGCCGGGCCGGAGAGCGCGCTCAGTCCCGCACCTCTGCCCGCCGCGAGGAGGGCACTCGGGATGGGGCCACGGGCTCCGGCGCTTCGTCCGGATCGCCCGCCCCGGCCGCGGCCAGGAACCCGAACTCCCTGAACCGCGCGAACTCCATCTTGTTTTGCGCCAGGCCGCCGTCCAGCACCCGCGTCTCCAGCCGGTCATGGAGCAGGTCGGCGGTCTGGGTGCCGC
>CAYQDT010000983.1:0-1960 GCA_964416225.1 uncultured bacterium | reverse complement strand
ACCGGCTCGTCGACTCCGGCAAGTCGGTCATCGTCATCGAGCACCACCAGGCGGTGATGGCGCACGCCGACTGGATCGTCGACCTTGGCCCCGGCGCCGGACATGACGGCGGGCGGATTGTCTTCGAGGGCACCCCCGCGGAGCTGGTCGCCGCCCGCTCGACGCTCACCGGCCGGCACCTCGCGGCTTACGTGGGAGTCTGAGCCGCCGCGCTTGACGGTTCGGCGAAGACGCTGGACGGGAGCCTGCCATCGCCGCGGGCGGTAAGATCGGGCGTTCTCCCCTCCGGCGGCCGGTCGGGCCCCGCTCACCCGCGGCCGGTTCGCGGCCGCCGCGGCACCGCCCGGCAGTCGCCCGCTTGGACCTCTCCCGGGGCTCTCGGCACCCGTTCGAGGGCGATCGCCGGTCGGAATCGCCTGACCAAATGGACCACTGCGGACCACTAATCTTCGAACGCGGCGTTGCGCAGCGCCGGGTCGGCTGCGGCCTTTCCCGCGGGAAGGCCCGCAGCATCCGGATCAACGGGAGGCGAGCGGACGAAGATGAAACTGAGACGCAAAGATCCGATAAACCGCCGGTCATTCGTGAAGGCCGCCGCGCTGTCGGGGATGGCGCTGCTGCCCGGCAGCGCCGCTACGGCCAGCGGCGGCCTGACCCATGGAGATGCCGCCATCCTCAGGTTTCTCGCGGCGGCGGAGATCCTCGAGACGGATCTCTGGCAGCAGTACAACGAGCTGGGAGGCGTTCAGGATGCCGAGGTCCCCGGCGGAAGCGGAAGTCCGGCCTATACCGCGGCCCTCAAGGTGCTCGACTCGGACATGGATACCTACATCCATGACAACACCGAGAACGAGATGACCCACGAGTTGTTCCTGAACGCCTTCCTGGTGGCCCACCGGGCGGCGCCGGCAAATCTGGAGCCGTTCCGCACGCTCCCGAGTAGCAGGGCCACGGGCGCGCGGCAAGTCGGCCGGCTCACGAACGTGATGCAGCTCACTCTGGATACAGGGTGGTGGACCCGCTACCGCGATCCCAACCACAACCCGGACCTCGATCCGGGAGCGGTGTTTCCTCCTGCGGTCCCGGACCTGCTCAAGGGCGAGTTCCCGGGCATTCCCAGGACGGACGCGGACCTCTCTCCGCCCGACCACCTGCAGGCGATCGCCAACACCGCCGCGTTCCACTTTCCCTCCATCGAGGTGGGGGGCACCAGTCTCTATCCGCAGCTCGCCCAGCGGGTCACCCACCCGGACGCGCTCCGGATTGTGCTCAGCATCGGTCCGACGGAGGCGATGCACTTCCAGACGTGGCAGGACAAGGCGGGAAACGCGCCGGCGCTGACCGATCCGACGAACGGTCTCACGTTCCCGGACCTTTCGGCCGGAGGGGAGCTCACCCGGGCGAACCTGATCATGCCTGAGCCATGCCCGTTCCTGAGCCGGCAGTTCCCGCCGTGCTCCGTCGCCCGGCCCACCGAGACCCGCGGGGCCGCGATGAAGGCCCTCGGTGTCCTGACGGCCATGGGGCTGTTCCGCGGACAGTCGCGGGCGTTCTTCACTTACATGATGGGTCTCGCGGTGGATGCGGATGCGGCGCGGCGCGGGGGCTTCTAATCCGGCAAACGTCCGTCACCGCGCTTGCCGGGGGGCCGGCGTGCGAGGAGGCGGCCTGCCGCCATCCTCACCGCCGTCCCCCCGCACCGTTCGGGGGCGCCGGGACGATCCGGTGACCGAAGCCTTCCGGAGCGGGAGTACTCCGCCCGAGCGGCGCTCCGGGATCCGTCCGCCGGTGCCTTTGAAGTCACCTCCGGCATGGAAGGGTGAAGCGAAGTGAATCGCTAGACTCGGGTGCACCGCAAATGGGCTTCAGGAAGCACCCACCCACGCGCGCCCCCATAAACCGACACCGCAGCACGGCGCGGCACCCCGCCCGGCGGCCGGCTGCTGGGGTGCGGCCCTGC
>CAYQDT010000982.1:0-1964 GCA_964416225.1 uncultured bacterium | reverse complement strand
CAGGGGGTGGCGTACGTTCAGGCCGCCGATGCGGTGGATGCCCATCCCATCTCCGTCGAGACGGTGGTGGATGGAGCCACCGTACGCATCCGGTATCCGCAGTCGCCGCACGGCATCGTGGTCGCTATCCGCTGGACCCGTCCGGAAGCCCGCCTGACGAAGTAGCCGCGCCGGGCTGCGCCTCGCAGAGCCGGAGAAACGCCCGGGCGGCGTGATTGAGGGCGCCTTCCTTCCAGAGCACGGCCAGCGTGCGCCCCGGGCAGGGATCGGCCAGGGAGATCACCCGGGTCCCTGGGCGGCTCTCGATCGCCAGGCGCGGCAGGAGGGCGATCCCCAGACCGGCCGCCACCAGCGCCAGCGCTCCCTGGGCGCTGCCGCTCTGGCAGACCACCCGCGGTGTGAAGCCGGCGGAAACACAGGCCGCGAAGAGGGGATGGTCCGGCTCACCCGCCTCATGGACCCAGACAAACTCCTCGCCCGCCGCTTCCGCCAGCGGCACGCGCTCGCGATCCGCCAGCGGATGGCCCTCCGGAACCACGAGGGCGAGCGGCTCCTCCAGCAGCGGGCGCATCTGGAGCCCCTGCAGATCGCAGGGGAGGTGGACAAAGCCGAGATCCGCGCTCCCCGAAAGGACCGCCTGGGCGACCGCGCGCGCCGGGCGAAGCTCCCGGACCCGGATCTCCACCCCCGGGTGGTCCCGGCGGAAGCGGGCCAGCCAGGGCGGCAGGAGGTGCTGGTCCAGCGCCGGAAGGGCGCAGAGGGCGAGCCGGCCGCGCTCCAGCCCGGCCACCTGCTGCACGACGCGCCGCGCCTCCGCCTCGCTCTCCAGGATCCGCTCCGCAAGCGGCAGGAGCGCTTCCCCCGCGTCCGTCAGGGTCACCCGCCGGCCCTCGCGGTGGAAGAGCGGGGTCGCCAGCTCCGCTTCCAGGCGCGCGATCTGCAGCGAGAGGGAAGGCTGGGAGACGTAGAGGCTCTCCGCGGCCCGGCTGAAGTGGAGCAGGCGCGCCGCCGTGACGAAGTATCGCAATTGGAACAGTTCCATGGCTCCCTGTCGCTGCACCATCGCGGGCCGCGGGACCGGAGACGCACCGGTCATCGTGGCTAACCCCGCCGTATTGATAGATGATCCCTATCGAAATGATATCGAAGCACGTCTGGAACAATCAGCCCGGGCCGTTTATAGTTAAGCCGGCCATTCCGGACACGCCTGTTGAACCCTCCCCTGTGGTTCGCTCTTCGGTGTCCCTCTGTGTCGAACGACCTCCGCAGGTACAACCATGGGCAAGACGCTATACCAGAAGATCTGGGACGGGCACGCGGTGGAGACGCTTCCCACCGGCGAGACGCTCCTCTACATCGACCGCCATCTGATCCACGAGGTGACCAGTCCGCAGGCTTTCGACGGCCTCCGGCTCACGGGCCGCAAGGTCCGCCGTCCGGATCTCACCTTCGCCACCGTGGACCACAACATCCCCACGGACAGCACGCGACTGGACGTGAAAGATCTCCTCTCGCGTGCCCAGATCGAGACGCTGAAGCGGAACTGCGCCGAGTTCGGCATCTCCTACTACGGGCTGGAGAGCAACCGGCAGGGGATCGTCCATGTGATCGGACCGGAACTCGGCATCACCCTGCCCGGCCAGACGATCGTCTGCGGGGACAGCCACACCTCCACGCACGGTGCATTCGGCAGCCTCGCCTTCGGGATCGGCACCAGTGAGGTGGAGCACGTCTTCGCCACGCAGACCCTCCGCGCCAACCCGAGCAAAACCTACGCCATCGAGGTGAACGGGGAGCTGCCGCTGGGGGTGACCGCGAAGGACATCATCCTCCGCGTCATCCGGGATATCGGTGCGGGCGGCGCCACGGGACACGTGATCGAGTACCGCGGCAGCACCATTCGGGGCCTCAACATGGCCGGCCGGATGACGGTCTGCAACATGTCGATCGAGGGCGGCGCGCGG
>CAYQDT010000981.1:0-1973 GCA_964416225.1 uncultured bacterium | reverse complement strand
ACGAAATCGGAGCCCTGCCCCTTCTGCCGTACGCTTCACTGAATGGCTGCACTAGACTAACGCCCCGATTCGTTCATGCGTCAGGGATGCTGCGCTCGGGGTCTTGCTCTGGGCGTCAGCCCCGCGGGCGGCCTGCGCGGCGGCGAACACCGGCTCGTGGACGGCTAACCGCTCTACGTATTGCTCCAACTGCCGGCGGGTGTACTTCCAGGTAAAATTCTCGGCCCACTCAGTGGCCCTCTCCGTGGGCGTGGGTGGAAGTGGAAGACGGGGAGCCGGCGAATAGCGGGCGGAGCGGGCCATACGACTCGCGGCGCTGTTGCGCGAGAGCAGCTTCGGCGATCAACGCGAGACCGGCGAGCCGTTCCTCCAGCCGGGCGCCCTTGAGGCGATGACCGCGGTAACCCCGTTACCACTCCGGCAGCTGGAAAGCCGAACGGTTTCGGGGTCTGGGAGGCGGGCCGGAGCGCATGGTTACCGATCGCCACGGTCACCTCGAGCGCGGGTCGGAAACAACGAAAAGGCCCCCTCTCGGGGACCTTTTTTGCGGATGGGCACGACTGGACTCGAACCAGTGACCCCTTCGGTGTGAACGAAGTGCTCTACCACTGAGCCACGCGCCCGCGTTTTGGGATTGGTAGGAAGAGTATAGCGCGCGGCTCGGGGACGGTCAAGCACGTTGCTCCCGCAATTTGCGGCCGGTATAATCGGGCGGGCCGGGAGCGGGCGCCTCGATCGCACCGTCCGGCCGGGAGGCCCAGGGGCATGGACACGCCGTTCGACGTCATCGTGGTGGGGACCGGGCACGCGGGGTGCGAGGCCGCGCTGGCGGCGGCGCGAATGGGGCGGCGCGCCCTGGCCGTGACGCTCAACGCGGGCAACATTGGCCACATGCCGTGCAACTGTTCCGTAGGCGGGCCGGCGAAGGGGCACGTGGTCCGGGAGATCGACGCGCTGGGCGGGGAGATGGCCGTCAACACGGACCACACCCTCACCCACATGCGGATGCTGAACACCGGGAAGGGGCCCGCCGTCCAGGCGCTCCGGGCACAGGCGGACAAGGGCGAGTACCAGGACCGCATGGGCGCCATCCTCCGGGCGCAGCCGGGACTCACCGTGGCGGAGGAGACGGTGGCGGAGCTCCTCGTGGAGCCGTGCGGGCGCGGCGAGGCGGAGTACCGGGTCCGCGGGATCCGCTGCGAGTCGGGGCGGGAGTACCACGCGGAGGCCGTGGTGATCACCACCGGGACCTTCCTGCGCGGCCTCTGCCACATGGGCGAGGAGAAGAAGGCCTCCGGCCGCTTCGGAGAGCCGCCCGCCATCTCGCTGTCGGACAACCTCCGCGGGCTGGGCTTCCAGGTCGCGCGGTTCAAGACCGGGACCACGCCGCGGATCGCGCTCGAGTCGATCGATCGGGACCGCACCCTCCTGCAGCCGTCCGACGGGGAGCCGGAGCCGTTCAGCTATCTGCATGACCGGCTGGAGCAGGCGGACCGCCTCCTCCCCTGCTGGCAGACCTTCACCACACCGGAGACGCACCGCGTGATCCGGGAGAACCTCCACCGCTCCGCCATGTACGGCGGCCACATCGAGGGGATCGGGCCCCGCTACTGCCCCTCCATCGAAGACAAGGTGGTGAAGTTCCCGCACAAGGAGCAGCACGGCATCTTCCTGGAGCAGGAGGGCTGGACCACCAACTGGATCTACGTCCAGGGGATGTCCACCAGCCTGCCCGCGGAGATCCAGCTCCGGTTCCTCCACACCATTCCCGGGCTGGAGGCGTGCGAGATGCTCCGCCCCGGCTACGCGGTGGAGTATGACTGCGTCCTGCCCACGCAGCTTCAGCCGTGGATGGAGACCCGCCGCGTGCGCGGTCTCTTTCTGGCCGGCCAGATCAATGGCACCTCCGGCTACGAGGAGGCGGCGGTGCAGGGGCTACTGGCCGGCATCAACGCGGCGCTGCGAGCGGAGCG
>CAYQDT010000980.1:0-1974 GCA_964416225.1 uncultured bacterium | reverse complement strand
TGCTCAGGTCGCCGATCTGCGCCATGATCCCGACCAGGCCGCCCGCGGTCACCGCGAAACCGGCCGGCAGCCCGAGCAGCAGGTGACCGAGCCAGCCGATCGCCACGGCCGCCAGGAAGCCGCCAAAGGAGCCCTCCCAGGTTTTGCCGGGGCTCACCTCGGGGGCCAGCTTGTGCCGTCCGAGAGCCCTACCCGCAAAGTAAGCGCCCGTATCGACCGCGCTGGTGGCGAAGATGGTGAACACCAGCAGCCACGCTCCCTCGCCCACCGCCATCCATGGGTGCGGCAGGTGCACCAGGCCCGGGTGAGAGATTCGGATGCGGACGGCATAGGGGAAAAGCCACGCTACGTAAAATATGCCGAGCCACGTCACCGGCAGGCTGTGCAGCGGACGCCCTTCCTTCCGGAACACCTCTGCCGCCAGGCTTAGCATCACCAGAGCCGTGAGGCCGAAGCGCCACTGGTTGACGGTGACCAGCGAGGCGGCATAGAGCAAAAACACGACACCTGCGGCATACCCAATGAGGTCCCGCGGGCTCAGGCCGGCACTCCGGCAGCCATCGTAGAACTCTCGCAGGCCAATGAGCGTCAGCACGAGGACCAGGACGGCGAAGGGCCAGCCGGCGAACGGCACCGAGCCGCCGGGCCAGAGCGCCACCGCCAGGAAGAGCGGCGCCCCGATCAGCGCGCTGATGACCCGCGCCCGCAGGGAGGAGCCGTGGCCCGCCGTCTCCTGCGGTTTCGCCGTGTTCGCCGGATGGAGCCGGTGGGTCGTCACCACTCGCGATCGCATGGATGTTTGCCGTCCCGGTTTTTCGTCGGCGCCTTTCGGCAAGGTTCACCTCTTTAGTTAGCTCTACCCTGATCCGGGGACAACCGCACGGCAATTTCAAGCACTCGTGGTGCCATTTTAGCCCGCTGCGCCATTTTAGCCCGTCGCCGCGACCGCGGCCGGTCCACGCAGAAAGACTGCACGGGGGCCCCGCTTCTGCCGCCGCGGGCGAGAGCGCTCCGGCCGGCAGCTTCTCTACCCGGTGCGCTGCACCGCCGGCGAGGAGTTGATGTTAGATGGGCCGGGAGCGGAGGTGATCGCCCCCGCCCACCCGTTCGCCGGTGCGGGGCCCACCAACTCCGGGACGAAGCGCGTGATCTGCGCGCTGATCAGCGTCCCCCGCGCTGGCCGCTGACCACCGGAGCAGAATCCGGCGCATCACGCGTACCCGCGTCAGCGCGCGGAAGTCGGCCGCGATGCTTTCCGGCCACTTCGCTCCACCGCCGCCGGAGTTGCGCGACTCGCAGGCCAGGAAGAGGATCAGCAGCATTGTCGCTACGAGCGCGCCGTCCGTGATTCTGAGCGTGTTCCGGTCGTCCCGTTCATTCGGCGCCTCGCGCGCCTCCCGCTCCTCGCGCTCTGGCATCCGCGGTCGCCTTGTCAGCCCCTCGTTCGGAGCACCGCGGGGCTGCTCCTTCGCCGGACGACCGGGCAAGGAGATTGCCGGTGCCATGCCTGCGGATCCTAAGCCGTGGGTGCTTCCGCGGCCCGGATCCGGCCGGGGATCAAGCATTCTAGCCAGGTCATTCCGACGACGCCGGAAACCACGCCCATGGTCAGCGTCGCGTGCGGGACCGAGAGGTGCATCCGGTCCATTGCCTCGGTGACGGCCACGCTGGAGAGCATCATGGCGGCGGTGAAGAAAGAGGTTTCAGCCGCGAAGACCCGGCCGCGGAAGCGGTCTTCCACCACGATCTGCAGCAGGATCGTGCTGAACACCCAGACCACGGCCCCATTCATCCGGGAGCAGAGCAGCGCCGCTCCGGCCAGCGCGAGGTTTGGGGCGCGGGACATGCAGAGGTAGAAGAAGCCGCCGAGCAGGAAGGCGACCGTGATCGCCCAGCGGATCCGATCCGGGTCCCGACCGACGACTCGCCGCGCGATGAGCGGTCCGATCGCCGTGCCGAGGCCTCCCGCCGCAA
>CAYQDT010000979.1:0-1976 GCA_964416225.1 uncultured bacterium | reverse complement strand
ATGGCCCCGGTGGAGGTGACCTCCACCGGCTATTACTACGAAGACGCCCGCATCGTGGCGCGGACCGCGGCGCTGCTCGGAAAGACGGAGGATGCGCGCAAGTATGACGCCCTCGCGGACGCCATCCGGGCGGCGTTCAACGCGCGGTTCTTCAAGCCGGAGAGCGGCACCTACGCGGACGGCACCCAGACCTCCCTGGCCACCGCGCTCAACTGGGGGCTGGTCCCGGAGCCGTACCGGCAGCGGGTGGTCCAGAACCTGGTCGCCGACGTGGAGCGGAAGCGCGGCCACCTGGACTGCGGCATCCTCGGCACGAAATATATCCTGAACGTCCTGCTGGACAACGGCCGCGCGGACGTGGCGTATCAGATCGCGAGCCAGCGGACGCCGCCGAGCTGGGGCCACTGGATCGAGCAGGGCGCCACGACGCTCTGGGAGGGCTGGGACGGCGCCGGCTCCCGCAACCACATCATGTTCGGGGACGTCAGCGCCTGGTTCTACCGCGCCCTGGCCGGCATCCGGCCGGACGCACCGGGCTTCAAGCGGATCCGGATCCGGCCGCAGCCCGTGGGGGACCTGACCTGGGCGCGCGGCGCCTACGATTCGATCCACGGGCCGATCACCACCGACTGGCGGCTCGAGGACGGCCGGTTCCACCTCGCGGTGACCCTTCCGCCGAACACAACGGCCACCGTCTACGTTCCGGCGGCGGATGCCGACACCGTGACGGAAGGCGGGAAGCCCGCCGCGCGGGCCACGGGGGTGCATTACCTCCGGATGGACCAGGGCAGCGCGGTCTACGAGGTGGGCTCCGGAAGCTACCAATTCAGCGCGCCGGTGGTCCGGAGGTAGGCGCCGCATCGCCCGCTCAGGTGCGGACGAAAGACACGCGGATCGCTGCGATCCGCGTGTCTTTCCCGTCTGTCCGGCCCGGCCGCCCGTTCTCTTTCGCCGGCCCGGGAAGGCGCACCGTCTCTCCGCGCGGGTTCCCGGCGCGCCGGCGGAGAGCGCAGGGATCACAGGACTGCGAAAATCCTAAGACAACAGTTTTCCGGCAGCGTGTATATTGTCTTTACGTTGTGCAGCCTCTTGCACTTCGCAACAGGAGCTTCCATCCATGTTGACCGGACGTTTGCCTCGTTTTCGCTCCGCCCGCCGTGCTTTCACGCTGATCGAGCTGCTCGTAGTGATCGCCATCATCGCTATTCTGGCCGCGATTCTCTTCCCCGTTTTCGCGCAGGCGCGGGAGGCGGCTCGCAAGGCGAACTGCCTGTCTAACCTCAAGCAGATCGGGCTCGCGATGGGGATGTACATCCAGGACAACGACGGCAACTGGCCAGCGCAGCCCTCCGACGGCTACCCGCTAGCGAACACGGGCCTCGGCGGAGCGAGCCCGTTCAACTACAAGGACTCCATCCTGCCGTATTCCAAGAACGAGCAGATCTGGATCTGTCCCACCAACATCCCCAACGGCAACCTGGCGACCCGCCCGCCGAACATCGGCTACCACATGAACGGCAACCTGATCACGAAGACCGGCCTAAGCGAGGCGGCCATCGCGGCGCCGTCCAGCCTTCTCGCACTGCGGGAATCGGGCAAAGGCTACGTGTTCAACCGGGCGTACCTCCGCCCCTACCGCGGCAACTGCGACGACGTGATCCAGTACGAGCAGGGCAGCCCGAGCAACTTCATGCCGCACAACAAGGGGTACAACCTGCTCTTCGCGGACACCCACGCGAAGTGGTACCTCTCCACCCAGACGCTCCAACTGGCCATGTTCCCCGGCGACTCCGGGCGCAGCACGCGGCTCGACCATCCGGGCGCCACGCTCTGCCCGCCAAACTAGCCGCGAGTGCAGCGTGACACGCGGGCACCGGGTCCGGCAGCGCCGGACCGGGCGCCCGCAGTCATGCCGGCCGCCCCGGTGAGCGCCTCGGTGGCGCGGAGGCTCCGGGAGGCCGGGCCGGCGCCGGGCC
>CAYQDT010000978.1:0-1976 GCA_964416225.1 uncultured bacterium | reverse complement strand
CCGTGCGGCGATCTTCGGAAAGACCTCGCAGATCTGGATGCCGGGCACCTTCGTACCGATCGGCTTGAACTCGCCCCGGATATCCGCCGGCGCGTCGGTCTTCAGGTCCCACATATCCTGGTGCGGGGGACCTCCATCCAGAAAGATGTTAATGACCGCCTTGTGCCCGGGCTTTTTACCGGCTGCGGCTTCGGCGCGCAGGATATCCGTGAGCGAGAGCGCCGCGGCCCCAAAGGTGAAGCCGCCTACTTTTAGAAAGCTCCGCCGGGAGATCCCGTCGCAGTATCGCTGTCCGCGTCCGTAAATGGTAAGCATGGGTTAAGCCACTCGTGCCGATAACTTCCGCTGCGTGGTTCGACACCGCACCGGTCTCATGGTGGCGAGGAAGTGGGGCCGGTGACGTTGCATCTTTACGACAATCGGCGGAGCCGTTCCCGGGCCGCTTCCAGTCGTGCCGCTCGCGAACAGGCGTGCTCGCCATGGAGCTGAGGACGGGGTCGCGCACCTTGGGGCGACAGCCCCGGGGTCGGCAGCCCACGGAGACCTAGACGTTGACGTTTGAAGACCTGCATGCGGCGCGGCTCGCGGGAGACGTCGGGTGGTGGCGCCTGTACGACGCGGCGTTCGCACGGGAGGAGCGGGAGCCGCGGGAGGTGATCCTCGCCGGCGTACGCGGTGGGGCCGCGCTAGCGGTCCGCGCGCTGGATGCGGGAGTGACGGCCGGCTTCGCCGTGGTGCACCTGCTGCGTCGCCCGGCCGCCCTGTTCCTGGTCTACCTGGCCGTGCAGCCGGAGCTGCGCGGGCGAGGCCTCGGAAGCGAGCTGTTTCGCCGGACCCGCACGCTCGCGGCGGAGCGGCCGGGAGCCGCCGGCCCGGGTGGATGGGTCTGCGAGGTGACCCGGCCGGTCCCCGGTGCCTCGGAAGCAGAGCAGGCTGGGTTCCACCGGCTGCTGGAGTTTTACCGGAAACAAGGGGGCGAGCCGCTCCCCCACCCCTACGTGCAGCCGCCCGTCGATGGAGCCCACTGCGTGCCCATGCAGTTGATCTACGCTCCCCCTATCGGTATGGCCCCTCCGGATACGCCGGGATCGGAGGCGCTCATTCGGGCGATCTACCGGGAGAAGTACCAGGCCGTCAACGGCATTTCCGATGAGTGGATCGCGGAATGCTGGCGGCGTATCGAGTACGCCAAGCGTGGAGCGCCCTGACCGGACCGACCAATGATGTGTGCGGCCGGAGTGAGAGCCGGGCTTCCAGTCCGACGCGCTCAGGCCACGTGGACCGGCTGCCGGCTCGCGGCCGTCTCTAGGTAGGCCTGGAGAGCGGCGAAATCGAGCGGCTTCACAAAGTGGCCGTCGAACCCGGCCTGCCGCGTCCGCTCGCGGTCCTCCGGCTGCCCGTAGCCGGTAAGGGCCAGAATTCGGATCTGTGCCCCGTACCGCTCGCGCAGGATCCGGGCGACCGCATAGCCGTCCATCCCGGGAAGCCCGAGGTCCAGCAGCACGAGGTCCGGCCGGCGCTCCGCCGCCGCCTGGAGTGCGGTGGGGCCGGCGTAGGCCGGCTCCGCCACATAGCCCCACTCGCGCATGACCTCCGCGATGCAGTCCGCGGAGTCATGCACGTCATCCACCACCAGCACCCGGCGTGGAGCGGGATCCGGAAGCGCCGCGGCGCAGCTTGAAACGAGGGCCGCCGGTGATCCTGCCGGGACCGGTTCGGCCCGCAGGGGGAGCCACACGACGAACTCGCTCCCCTGGCCGACACCCGCGCTTTCCGCCGCGACCACCCCGCCGTGCAGCTCCACGAGCTGTTTGACCAGGGTCAGGCCGATCCCGAGCCCGCCCTGGGAGCGGTCCAGGCTGCGGGCATCCTGCACGAAGAGGTCGAAGATGTGAGGCAGGAGCTCCGGCGCAATCCCCACACCGGTGTCCCGGACCCGCACCTCGGCACAGCCGTTGGCCGTCCCCGCTTCGATG
>CAYQDT010000977.1:0-1979 GCA_964416225.1 uncultured bacterium | reverse complement strand
GCCCATTGGAGCTTCTCCACCTCTTCTTCAATGGAAGAGGTGACGGCGCTGTTGCCGATGTTGGCGTTGATCTTCACCAGGAAGTTGCGGCCGATAATCATCGGCTCGCTTTCCGGGTGGTTGATGTTCGCCGGAATGATCGCCCGGCCCCGGGCCACCTCCTGGCGCACGAACTCCGGCTCCACGCTTTCCCGGAGCGCGATAAACTCCATTTCCGGCGTGAGGATCCCCTGGCGGGCGTAGTGCATCTGCGAGACGTTGCCGGTGCCGCGCAGCACCGGACGGCGGAGCGTGGCCGGAATCTTGGCATCGCTGTAGCCGGAAATCGGCTGGTAGCTGGCTTCCACTTCCTGGACGCCGCCGCGCGCCAGTATCCACGGCTCCCGCAGGCGCGGCAGCCCCTCCCGCACCGGGTACCCCTGCGGTCCGCTGGTGTCGTAGACCCGCACGGGCGGCTCGCCGCCGGAAAGGCTGATCTCCCGGACCGGGACCCGCACCCCGTGGCTCCCCTCCACCAGGATCTTCCGGGAGTTCGGCAGGGGCTTGGAAACATCGTAAGACACGGCGTTCTGCCCGGTCTGATGCTGGCCGTCGGCTCCGTTGGTCGCAGCCATGGGTGGTACTCCTTATGCGGCCCCGAGGGGCGGCGCGCGTGCGGACGAGGGGCGACCTGAGTCAGAACGCCGCCCGGGCTCCGGTAGGGAGGGGGCGGCGTTCCGAAAAGGAGTCGGTCCGGGCTCCGCTTCCCTGCGCCGGCATTATCCGGATCAGGTTCTAAGGGTTGGGCTTACGCCCTCTCAGCCGTGGCTCCCCTAGCAGAAAGTGGCCTCGTTCAATTGTCAGAAAGACCGGTCCCGGCCGGGTGGGCGCCTGGCGGGCGGGCGATCTCCCCGAATTGTATAGCTGAACCGGCATCGCGTCAACGGAGGGCGCGTTGGCAGAGCCGGCCCCTCCGTTGACGTTGACGCGATGCCTCACGCGCCGGCCGCCGCGTGGCGGAGCCTCACCGGCTGCCGTTTGTGCCGGTGGCGCAGCCGGTGCAGGTTCCGAACCTCGGCCACCGGGTGCGGCTCATTGCCGGCGCGGGCCGGAAGCCGTGTCGCTGATCTGCGCGAAGATGCCGGGGATATCCACGTTATTCCAGCCCTCCACAATCCGGCCGTCTCGCCAGCGCGTGAAGGTCATGCCGGTGAAGGTGACCGCGTTGCCCGTCGGCGCGAGCCCGAGGTGGTCGCCCCGGTGCGTTCCCGTTCCGGTGAAGCGGCAGGCGGAAAGGTCGCCCTCGGCGAGCACTTCTTCCACCTTGATCCGGAGGTCCGGGAATGCGCCCGTGAACTGCCGGTGAAACTCCCTGAAGCTCTCGATGCCGTGCAGGTCGGCTGCGCGATCCCCCAGCCCGTGGGCGATCACGTCCGGTTCCATCCACTCGTCGATCAGGTCGGCTCGCTGCTGGTTCCAGATCTCCTCGAACCAGCGATAGATGAGGCGCGTGTTTTCGGTGGGCATCGTGCCGTCTCCCTCAAGGACCGCCCCGGCGCGTCGGGGACTCGACGCCGGAGGCGCGAAGACAGGAAACGGTTTCCCTCCCTTTCTCTGTTCTCCTTCCCACAGAACCCGAGCCCGGTTCCGGCTCCGGGGCCCGTGCGTAACCTCGTTCGGGCATGGCACGTCTCCGATTCGGGGTGTGGAGTGAGGAGGGTAGGATGAATCAACGGATCGTGGCCGCACTCTGCGCGGTGGGCCTGGCGGCACTTCCGGGGTCTCGTGCGAGCGCGCAGCAGGACCCTTCGCCGGGTGCCGTGGTGACCGACCGGGAGGCGCTGTTGCCGGGGCTGCCGGAGCTGGTCTGCGCCGCGATGACGGACGGTGCGGAGTGGTCACCGGACGGCAGGTACGTGCTTGCCGTCCGGCGGTTCGCCCGGTTCACGTCCTTCGCGGAGCCGCCGGTGACCGAGCAGAGCCTGGTGGTCTGGAGCAGC
>CAYQDT010000976.1:0-1979 GCA_964416225.1 uncultured bacterium | reverse complement strand
ATCCGCCGCCAGCAGCGACCCGCCGTGGCCGGGACTTTCCAGGTCATGGCGCAGCGCGTGCAGCGCGGTGTTGAGGCTGGCGCGCGCGGTGTGCAGCGGCGCGTCCGGCCAGAAAAGCTCGATCAGCTTCTCTCTCGGGTGTGGGCGATCCCCGTAAAAGGCGAGGTAGGCCAGCAGCGTGGCCGTCTTTCGCGTACGGAAGCGCTGGAGGATACGCCCCTCTCCCTGGTCCTGGACAACCGCGGAGATGCCGCCCAGTAGTTCGATCTTCCAATACATCAGAGATCCGCGCGGGCGCCCCCGCCGGATGGCGGACGGGCGAACGAGAAGTTTCCACGCACTCAGAATACCTTTGGTGACGCACTTTCATTTCACCTGCCCCCACACGCCCGCCTGCCCGCTAAGCAGGCTCAATCGGCACAGCGGGAGCGTGGCCTTTCCGGAGATCGCTCCTCCGGATGGGTCGCGCTCGAAAAGAAACCATGACCTCCCCCTTGCGATGCGCGATTTTCGTGGTATGACACACATTCAGAGAGTATCCGTGACGCCGCTTCCGCGAGCTGATGAGAAGTCGCTTGCGAATCGGGAGCAGCCGGGACCATGACCGCCGGGTGCCCGGAGGGAGCCTGCTGCGCGGGCTGTCGACCGCCCTTCGGGTGATCACACGGATCGCCTTCACCATCGCCGGCTGAAATCTCGCGCGTCAGACACTCTCGGTGCTGCAGGTCCAATCCCGGGCCTGCCTGGATCAAGGAGGACCCGAGATGGTGAGCAAGAGATGCTGGCTCTGGCTGCTCTGCACGGCTGCGCTGGCCGGGACGGCGGCGCTCCTCGCCCCCGGCGCGGTCCGCACGGCTTCCGCCGCTTCCGGCAACCTCCCGGGCGCGGCGCAGCTCAAGCAGTTGCTGGTGGCCGCTCCCGGCACCGGTGGCGAGGCGGGCGGCCTCTTCCACGGCACACGCATGTGGGGCGCCATCGTGAACCGGTCCGGCGAGTTGGTAACGGCGACGACTTCCACCGACGATCCGACCCAGGTGTGGCCCGGCAGCCAGGCCATCGCGAAGTCGAAGGCGTATACCGCCAATGCCTTCAGCCTGGACTCGCTGCCCCTTTCCACGGCGCGCCTGTACACCTTCACGCAGCCGGGCCACTCACTGAACAGCCTGGGCCAATCGAACGGCTTCAACCCGCGCTTCCTGGACACCCCCGGCGGTCATGGCAGCGCCGGCCGAGAGGACGAGGGCTCCCGCATCCCCGGCGGCATCATCACCTTCGGCGGCGGCGTCCCGCTGTACGTCGGCGGGAAGATCGTCGGCGGGCTGGGCGTCAGCGGCGATACGGCGTCATGCGACCACGAGATCGCCAAGCGCGTGCGGCACCTCGCGGGCATGGACCCGCCCGGCGGGCCGCTGGCGGATGACATCGTCTACACGAGCGTGGACGGCCCCTCCGTCTTCGCGCATCCGCTCTCGCTGAACACGTACCGGAACGGAGTGTTCATCGGCACGGAGCAGCGGGCAACCGGCTACTAGACCGTCCGGCGGGCCCGCCGGACGCCAGGCCCTTCCCCACGCGCCGGCCGGGGCAGGGCCCGGCGGCTGGCGCGCCCGTCCGGTAAGCCGCGCGTGAGAGCCTCGCCCATTGGGAGATTATTGCGGGCGCCTGACCGGCCGGATCTTCATCTTCTTTTCATTCCCCCGCCGTATCAGGGAGTGTATCCGGGGTACCGAACACACCCGTGACACCTGGCGGGGGAGCGAACGATGAAGTGTCTGCCGTTGAGCTGGATCCGGGGCGCGGCTGCCGCCGTGCTGGTGGGCGGAGGCGCCTGGGCCGGCTCCATCGTGCGCGCCCCGGCCCCGTCTCCGCGGGAAGATCCGAACATCCGGGCGCTCGCCTCCCGAGTTAACGCGGAGGCGGGCTACCTCCCGGAGCCGGCCCTGTCCGAGTACCCGTACGTGGCGCCGGCGCGGCCCGCC
>CAYQDT010000975.1:0-1979 GCA_964416225.1 uncultured bacterium | reverse complement strand
ATGATTCCTCTGGCAAAGGCGGCGACGAGGCTCATGTGCACGAAGAAGGAGAGCCCCGTAAAGAGGAAGGCTGCCGGCTCCAGGGTCGCGAGCAGGCCACCGGGGACCCTCTTCCCCGCGTTCACCGCGCGGCGCCTGGTGGCGCAGTGGCAGCCGGACCTCTTCGTGATGGCGGGCGTCGGCGGCGCGCTGGCGCCCGCGCTCGCGGTCGCCGACATCGTTATCGGGGCCCGCGTCCTCACGTCGGCCGCGCTGCGGATCCCGCCGATCCTTCCCGCGTACGACGGGAGCAGCCCTCCGGCGGTCCACACCGGCATGCTCCTCTCCCGCGATCGAGTCCTCACCACGCCGGAGCAAAAGCGGGAGGCCGCCCGGGCCGCTCTCGACGACCTCGAGAGGGTGGCGGGCGGCGCGACCAGCGCCGACCCGGCAGCCCTGAGCCCCCTCTGCGTGGAGATGGAGACCGCCGGTCTCGCCCGCGTGGCGGAGGAGCACGGCATCCCCTGGGCCGCCGTTCGCGCCGTCTCGGACACCAGCGAGGAGGGCCTCCCGCTCGACTTCAACCGGCTGCGCGGAGCCAACGGCGACCTCCCCGTCTCCCGCGTCGCCCTGGCCGCCGTCACCCATCCGTGGAGCATCCCCGGCCTGATCCGCCTGGGGAAGAACTCCTCGGCCGCCGCGGACGCGCTGGCGATTTTCCTGGCCGGCTGGATCCGGCGCGGCTGCCGCGTCATTGACCCCGATCCCTGATTCGACGCATACTTGGCAGGCAAGCATTGTCCGCCCCGACCGCTCACGGCGCCCGCAAGCATGAAGAACGAACCCCTCGCGCTCACGGCTCTCGTCCTCCTGCTCACCACCGGAGCGTCGCATGCCGCCCCGGCCCCGGACTCGCTCACGGAAGACGACGCCGCGCGGCTGGCCCTCCAGGCGAATCCAACGCTGGCTCAGGCGCGTCACGAGCGGAACCTTGCCCTGATCGAGGCGGACCGCAGCAAAGCCGGCTTCCATCCGGAGGTCTCCGCTACGGCCAGTCAGGTGCTCCGGGGACCGCGCGTAGACCTCCCCGGCCACCCGAGCAGCGTGGTCCTCCCCAACTCGCTCTCCCGGCTGGAGGTCGACCTGAAGCAGCCGGTCTTCCAGTTCGGCGTCGGCAAGGCGCCGCAGCAGCGAGTCACCGCCAGCATTGGAGCCGCCCGCGCGGAGTTCCGTAAGGCGGAGCTGGACGCCGCCCTTCAGGCGCGCGAGGCGTATCTGGGCCTGGAGCGCGCCCAGGCCCTGGCGGGCGTGGCGCGGCGCGGCGCGGAGCTCGCCGGCGAGAATCTCCGCCTGAGCCGGCTCCTGAACGAGCGGGGCCTGCAGGCGGACGTGGATGTCCTCGAAGCGGAGCGAGCACAGTCCGAAGCGGACTCGCGCGTGCTGCAGGCGGAAAACGGCACGGCCCTCGCCCGGGCAAACCTGAACCGCTTGCTCGGCCGTTCTCCTGACCAGCCGGTCGCCGTCGCTCCGTCCGGGCCCCTCCCCCCGGCGCCGGGAGCTCTGGCGGAGCTCGCACCGCTGGCCCTGCGGCAGCGCCCTGAAGCCGAGGCCCTGCGACAGAATATCCTGGCCGCGGAAGCGGGCGTTCGCCTGGTGAAATCCGCGTCGAAGCCGCGGGTGAACCTGGAGGCCGGCTACGCGCTGCAAACGAAAACGGCGCTCACGGACACTAACAATGTGTACGGAGGCCTGAGCATCACCGCCCCCCTCTTCGACACCAGCAATCGCCGGGCGGAGACCCGCAGCGCCGAGGAGCGGCTGGCTCAGGCGCGAGATGCCCTGAAGGCGCTCGAGGGAGGCATCGCCCTGGAAATCGAGCAGCAGCGCCTCGCGATGGTGGAGGCGCGGGCGCGCCGCGATGTCGCCGAACGAACGGTCGCGGCGGCGGAGAAGGCCTACGAGATCACCCGCGCCCGGATGGAGCGCGGACGAGCCGTGCA
>CAYQDT010000974.1:0-1981 GCA_964416225.1 uncultured bacterium | reverse complement strand
CCGAGCTGTCCGGTCACGCTGTAGAGCTGGGTCACCTCCAGCGCCTCATCGAAGGTGAGCGGCGGGAGGAGGGTCGCCAGCCGGCGGGCGAGCATCGTCTTCCCGCTGCCGGGCGGGCCGATCATGATCATGTTGTGGCCGCCCGCCGCCGCCACTTCGAGCGCCCGCTTCACGTGCTCCTGGCCGCGCACGTCCCCCAGGTCGATCTCCCAGCAGGGGTCTTCCAGCGTGGCGGAGAGGTCCTCCGGCGTCAGCGCCTGCCCCTCGCCCTGCAGCACCTGCACCGCCTGGCGGACCGTCTCCACCGGGTAGACCTCCAGGCCGCGGACAATGCCCGCCTCCCGCGCGTTCTCCGCCGGGAGCAGGATCCCCCGCTTGCCCGCCGCGCGCGCCGCCAGCGCCATCGGGAGCACCCCGGCCACCGGGCGCAGCACCCCCTCCAGGGAGAGCTCGCCGGTGATCAGGAAATCGTGGAGCGTCTCCGCGGGGATCTGGCCGCTGGCCGCGAGGATGCCGAGGGCGATGGGGAGGTCGAAGGCGGGGCCTTCCTTGCGGACGTCCGCCGGAGCCAGGTTCACCAGCACGCGGGTGCGGGGCATCTTGTAGCGCTGGCTGGTGAGGGCCACGGCCACCCGCTCCGCGCTCTCCTTGACGGCGGCGTCCGGGAGCCCGACCACCACGAAGCGGGGCATGCCGCCCCGGGCCACGTCGACTTCCACCTCGACGAGATAGGCGTTGACGCCGAGGACGGCGGAAGAGAAGGCGGTGGCAAGCATGGGGGACAGGAGAGCGAGCGGAGCGGTATTGCAGATGTCCCGCGCGGGCGACGGAAGTTCCTCCCGGCGCTTGGGTCAGGCGCCTTCGGCATGGTTCGGATCGCCGGCCCCGGTCACGGACCGCGCTGACCGACCGTATTGTTGCCGCGCGAGCTTCCTCCTGCGTCTCGTCGGCGTCAAACCAGGGCAAGCTCCGATGATTCCGTGGTGCCGCGTCGGCGGTCGCGTGCCGGGTAGGTCGGACGCCGCATGGTGGGGTTCCCAGGACGGCTATCGGCGGGTCACGAAAGCCCCGCAGCGGTCCGGCTGGCGGGTAAACCACCAGCACGCGCTCCGGCTTATGCGAGAAGAGAGCCTGCTGTGCCGGTAGCGGGGCGCCACCTGGGCTATTAGCTCGCGCCGGGCCGGAAAGCTCCTACGGGGCCTCACGGTCTTCCCTCCGCGCGGTCGTAGAGCCAGCATTGGGTACGATGCTCTCGTGAGGCAACCGGGTGCCCGAGTTAGCCGTTGCGGGCGGCACTGCGCGGCAGCGACCCTGACGTCGTTCCGGGTGGTTCTTGCCCCGGACTTACCGGCTGCGGCCTCGAGTACCGCTATTCCGTGCAGCTACCCGCCCGCCACAGGAGCCGGAACCGGGGTCCTCCAGCTGCCGGGGCGCGCATGTCGGCGGCACCGACCTTAACATTCTACAAAGGTTGCACGGCAGCAAAGGACAGGCACTCTTGGCCGTCCAAAGACTAACCGGCCGTCAGCAATGGAGACCTTGCCGGAATGTCCACCTGGCCGCTCTGCTCCCGTAATGTTCCCGCGTTACGATTGATCTGCAGTTGAGACGAGCTCGCTGGGAGCGAACCCTGTTTCGCTCCCAGCGCGGCGCTTCCCGCCTCCCGCCGCGGCGCCTCAGCCCGCCTTCCCGCTCCGGAGAGAAGCATGTTCCGACGCACCCGTTTCCTCGCCGCGCTCGCCACGGTGGCTAGTATCGCAACACTGACGATACTGGCGGTGCCCGCGCATCCATCAGTGCAGCCCGGCTACCACCGAACCGGACGCGCGCTTTCCTCTGCGACGGCGGCGGCACCCTCCGGACCCGCGGCACGGCCGCGCAGCCTCCTCGACGAGGTGGGCCGGGTCGCGGCATCGATCCCCGCCGCGGAAGTCGCGGGCTGGCGCGAGGCGCTGCGCTACCGCGCGCTCCCGCTCGAGCG
>CAYQDT010000973.1:0-1981 GCA_964416225.1 uncultured bacterium | reverse complement strand
TACCCCGGAGTGGGGAGCTATACGGAGCTCTACCGGCGCGATGGGCTGCTGGACCACGCGCCGATCCTGGCGCACTCGGTTTGGTCGCGCCCGGAGGAGTGGGAGCTCCTCGCGCGATATCCGGCGGCGATCGCCCACTGCCCGGTCTCCAACGCGCTCCTGGGATCCGGGATCATGCCGCTGGACCGGATGCTCGAGCACGGCATTCCGTATGCCCTCTGCACGGACGTCGGCGCATCGCCGAGTACCTCGCTGCTGGTCGAGATGGCCCAGTTCCTGCTCGTCCACCACGGCCGCTCCCGCCACGCGACGCCTTCCGCGGCGCTCTGGCACGCCACGCTGGGGCCGGCACGGATTATGTCCGGAGACGCGGACAGCCCCGTCTTTGCACCGGGCCGGCTCCTCACCTGCATTGAGCTGGACGCGGACCCGCCTCCGGCAGCCGGCTGGCCGGCCGACGAGGTGATCCTCCGCTCCGTGCTCCGCACCTCCGCCGCGGAGCTTTCCTCACAGGCGGACCGGCTTCGTCCGGCGCTGGAGCGGCTGCAGGCCGGAGCCTGCTCGGCCGCTGACCGGTCCCTGCTTCGGGAGAACGTGGACGCGGATGTCCGGCGTTTGGAGCAGCGCGTGACGCGCGTGCTGAGCGCCGGCAGCCCCGTCTGGCAGCGTCCCGCCGCCCACGGTGGTTGTTGACCCGGCCGCCCGCCCTCCGCATCCGGACCGGAGACTCACTTTCGGGATACCCACCAGGTACCCGTCAGGCTCCCTCTCCGTAACCGGCCGGGAAGCTCATGTGGAATCGCGAGCCGCGGCCTACTTCGCTCTCCACCCACACGCGGCCGCCGCCGTTCTCGCAGAGGTGTTTGACGATGGCCAGGCCCAGCCCCGTCCCCTCGATCTCCTGGGATCGGGCCGGATCCACCCGGTAGAAGCGCTCGAAGATTCGGGGGAGGTCGTCGGCGGGAATGCCCATTCCGGTGTCCGTCACGGTGAACCGCGCTTCGCCGGCCACCAAGCCGCCGTGGACGTCCACGCGCCCGCCGCGCGGGGTATACTTCAGGGCATTGTCCAGGACGTTCGCCAGTACCATCTCCAGGGAGGTGCGGTCGGCGCGAACCACCCCGCCTGTCTCCGGATCAATGGAGAGCCGGATGTTGCGGCTGCTGGCCGACTCAGCGAAGCGGTGCACCTGCCCCTCGACTACCTGCCGGATGTCCAGGTCCTGGGGGTCGCTCTCCCGGGCGCCGGATTCGATGCGCGAAAGGGTGAGGAGGTCATCCACCAGCGTCCCAAGGCGCTCCATCTCGGTGGTGATTCGCGCCGCGTATTCCGCCACGATCTCCGGGCGGCGCCCTGCGCGCAGCACGAGGGTCTCCGCCAGAGCCCGGACGGAGGTGATGGGGGTCTTCAGCTCATGGCTGACGTTCGCCACGAAGTCCCGCCGCATCCGGTCCAGCCGGCGGATCTCCGTGAGGTCCTGGATGAGGAGGACGGCGCCTCCGGGATGCTGTTCGGGCAGGTGCTCCGGCCGGAGCGGGCTGGCCAGGATCCGGAGCGTCCGGGCGGAGACCGGAGTGCGAATCTCGATGGGGTCGGATCGCTCGCCGGCCAATACCTGGCGCGCCACCGATTCCAGAAGTGCATTCGGCAGCACGGCGCGGAGCGCGCGGCCGCTGAGCGGGGTATGCTCCAGGTCGAGAAGCTCCCGCGCGGCGGCGTTGGCGCGGGCGATTCGTGCCTCCCGGTCCAGCACCACGAGACCGTCATCCATCTGCCCGAGAACCGTCTCCAACTGAGTGCGGCCACCCTCGAGTTCCAGGACCAGGCTGCGGAGCCGCTCGATCATCCGGTTCAGGTCTCGCGCCAGCTCCCGGAGCCGCTCCGGTCCTCCGGGGCGATGTACCTGGGTCCACTGACCGTCCTGTACCTGGCGAATGGTCCGGGAAACGGCGTCCAGCGGCTGCGCGAGCTGGCTGGCGGC
>CAYQDT010000972.1:0-1986 GCA_964416225.1 uncultured bacterium | reverse complement strand
CGGAGCGCTGTCGATGGCGTCATAACCCTGGAACTTTGCCAGGCCCTGCTCGGCGAGGACCTTCGTGATTGCCGCCGTCAGGGTCGTCTTCCCGTGGTCGACGTGGCCGATCGTGCCGATGTTGACGTGCGGCTTAGTGCGCTGGAAAGCTTGCTTCGCCATAGTTGTTCTCGTTCGTCTTTCTCAAGGCCCGCCCGGAAGCCGTGGCTCTGTACCCGGTGCGGACAGTCGCGCCAGTCTCATCTACTGGCCAAACCGACCTGCGATCTCTCACCCTGATCCGCAGCGCTGCCCCGGATCGTTCGCGGCGACAGAGGACCGAGCCGGACGAGCGAACGGAAACCCGCCGAAAACGGCGTGCCCTTCGCCCGGAGGCGAGGGGCCGGTCGGTCCGCACGCAAATCTTGGTGGATCATCTCAGGGATGATCCTGCCCGCTCGACGCACCCGTTTCGGGGCGTCCGTCGGTCTCACTGGAGGTCTACCGCTGTCGCCCGGCAGACACAGTGTTCGTCGGCAGCGTGGTTCGCTCTACGAGGAGCGGACCGGCCAACGATGAGGCCGTGGAAGGATATTCGCGACGATTTGTGGACGCTGGTCGTCCAGAGCACTCCACGCATGGAGCGAGGCGTGCTCGTAAGCCTGCGTATGGTAGCAGGGAGGTGGGGGTGTGTCAAGCGGCGGGCGAAAAGTTTGAGGAGGAATTTCCTTCCGAGTGATTCAGGCGCGGCGGCGGTCCGCGGAGGGGCCGCAGTTGGGGGTGCCCCCTCGCGCGGTGTCCTTTCGAGGGCAGCGGGCGGTTCCGGGCGTGGCGCTGCCGGCGGCCGGGAAACTGGGCGGGCATGGGCGGCGACGGGGAGCGGTCTCGGGACCGGTCAGTGCCCGTGCGCGAGGAAGCCGAGGGCGAAGAGGACGATCCCGGCGAGCCCGGCGGCCATTCCGAGCAGCCAGATGGCCCGGATGCGGGTCAGGGCGGCCACGGCGGAGAGGGCGATCGCCACCTGGATGAGTGCGACGGCCTGCGCGAATCGCTCGTGAAGGTGCATGAGCTGCTCGGACTCATGCTCCAGCTCCGTCGCCTTTTCCTGGAGATTCTCTTCCTTTTCCGATTCTTTCCGGACCTGGTCGATGTAGCTCGCCAGCCGGCGGTCCGGCGGGAGGGGCTGCCAGGCGCGCTCGCGGGGACGAGCGGCTTCCGCGGTGGTCGCGGGGCTTCCCGTGCCCGGGGCGTGGCGGCCGGGCGCGCGGCGCCGGTGGGCTTCGGGTGCCGCGTGCTCTCGGTCCGGTACCGCTGCTTCCGACGGCGGGGGCGGCGCCGCTCCGCGGTCCAGCAGCGCGTTGGCCTGGGTGGTGTAGAGGTGGTCTTTGCTGCGGGCGGCCTGGTACTCCGCCCAGGTGTCGGATGCGCGGAGCTGCTTCATCATCGCCTCGTTCACCAGCGTCCCGGACTGGAGCGCCCCGATCGCGGCGAAGACGGCCAGGATGGCGGTGGAGAGCGCGATGTAGCGGGTCCAGGAGGTTCGGCGCTCCTCCGCCTCCCGCTCCTTCCGCTCTTCCTGCAGCTCGTGGAGCGTTTCCTGGAGCTCGCGGGTTTCGATTTCGATTTCTTCCGGCATCGTTCGTGAAGAGTCGGGCGGCGCCCAGGCGGGCGAGCGGTCGGGCGGTCGGGCGGCGCCGTCGCTGCGGCCCCCCGAGGGAAAATGTTGGGCGTTGGGGCGGCAAACACCTGCGCGGCGGGGTGCGGCGGACGGCGGGCGTGCCGGGCCCGCGCCGGGAGCGAGATCTACCTGCGTGTTCGGCCGGATTCGGCGTAAACTTTGATTGAGCGCTCACTCAATGAACAGCGGGGCCGGGGACGCTCGTGGAGTGGGAGCGGTATGCCGGAACAGCGGACGGAAGCGGCGCGGAGGGTCTCAAAGCGGCAGGCGCAGGCGGACGCCCGGCGGGAGCAATTGTTGAAGGTGGCGCTGGAGCTCTTCGCGGAGCG
>CAYQDT010000971.1:0-1991 GCA_964416225.1 uncultured bacterium | reverse complement strand
CTGTGGGGCCTGGCCGCCGGTCTCGCCGCGACGCCCGCACTACTGGCCCTCTACCATGCCCGTACCCTCGCACAGGCGTGGAGACAGATCATCGGCCTCTCGGACGCCGGGGGCTGGCGCCTGCTGCTCCTGTGGCTCCTGCTGGTGCCGCTGCTCGCGTGCCTCTGGCTCTGGCTGGTGACTTACTTCTGCCGGCCGCGTCCGGTGACACACCGTTTCGCCTCGCGGTTCGGGCCGCTCGCTCTGGTGTCGGTGATGACTGCATTTGCGGGCGGGGCGCGCCTCCAGGCGGAGACCGCCCACACGGATTACCTCGGAAAGACGCTTTCCCAGACACTGCAGCTTCCGCCGGCCCGCGGGCGAAGAAAAGCCCTTGTCCTGGCGCCCAACGGCACCGCGCTCTTGAGCGCGCCCGAGGACGGTTCCAACGACAACAACGGCGACCGGATCATCTGCACTCCGGAGAGTGTCGAACGGGTCGAGACCTTTCTCCGGCAGCGGCACTTCATGACGGCCCACGCTTTCCGGGCGTACGTGCACCTCTATGACTGTGCCGCCCTGGAATGGAACTCGGATCGAGAGCTCTCGTATAGCCTGCAAATGCTGGAAACGGCTCCCACCCCCGTGGCGGCACAGATTCTTAAGGAGCAGCTTTCCGAATGCGCGGTCACACCGGAGAGCCGGCGCGTGCTGGACCGGCTGGCCGATGCGCGCCGCTTCACCTGGCCGCAGCCGCTGGGCCAGCGCTGGTTGGGCGTGGCATACCTGCGCTTCGGCGACCTGGACCGGGCGCGGAGCTACCTTCTGCACGCAAGCCTCGGATCCAGCCAGTTCCGCGGCTTGCTGGGGGGGATCAACCCCCTGGCGGACGGGACCGTTTCCGGCCGGGTGCTGATCAACGGGCGAACCGCGCCGCTCCGGGTGGGTCTGGCGCCGGCGGGCTCCAGCCTGGGCATCCCCGGCCCCTGCAGGCCGTTCGAGTGGCGGCACGTGACGGTCTCTACCGAGACCGCTCCGGACGGGCGGTTCTCGCTCCGAGGCGTGGCGGAGGGACGGTACGTGCTGCTGCTCTCCGGGGCGGGGATCCAGGAGCATCGCGCGCTGCCGAAGGTGAGCCGGGTGGGAATGATCCTGGTGGATCGCTTCCATCCCACGGTGGAGCTGGGCAACGTGGAGCTCCACTACAACGAGCCGGTACCGATCAGCCCGGATCAGGGCGCGACCCAGACGGCGGCAAGCCCGCGCGCCCCGGCGAGCGGGGCCGGCGCTACAGCTCGCGCAGGTACCGGAACAGCGCGGCGCGTTCCTGCGGCGTGAGCAGATGCGCGGTCCCGTGGCGGTTGCCGGGGTTGTACCGGGTGAAGATTTCTTCCAGCGTCGCTGCCCGGCCGTCGTGCAGGTAGGGCGCGCTGTCATAGACGCCGGCGAGGTGCGGAACGTCCAGCTTCTGGCCCTCCGGCGTCGTTCCCACCCACGCCGAGATCCCGGTGCCGCCCCGCTTAGGGCCGGCGTGACACCCCGCGCACCCCGCCTTTGCGTCGAAGAGGAGCTTTCCGCGCTGCGCCTCCGCGGTGAGCGTTCCGTCCGGAGCGCGATACGGGTTCGGCGGCAGTTGGAGGCCGTTCACCGCGCCGATCAGCGCGCGGGTCTGGGCATCGGAGGGCGTGGGTCCGCCCAGCAGTCCGGTCACCTCGCTGTGAACGAACCCCTCGAGAGTCTTCTCGGCGCCACTCCAGCGGAACGGCGCCGTATCCCCGATCCCGGCGCGGAGGTCCCGACTGTTGCGGCGGTCGATCCCATCATGCACGTGGACGAACTGCCACGTCAGTCCGTCCGACATACCGTCCGGATGGCAGGACGCACAGGTGAAGCGCTGGGAGCGGGTGAGCTCCGAGTGGCCGAACAGGTACTCGCCGGCGATATTCGGGTCGACGCGGGACGGCGCCCCGAGGGCGATCTTCGCGACGGGCCGCGCGCTCTCCGCATCCTCG
>CAYQDT010000970.1:0-1991 GCA_964416225.1 uncultured bacterium | reverse complement strand
CCGCGGAAGTCGCCGATGCCGGTGCGCGGCTCGGAATAGGGGCACGCCGCCGCGATGTACGCCCGCTCCCCCTGCTGGAAAAGGTACAGCTCGTGGACCCCTTTCCAGTTCGGGCTGCCGAAGACCCCGCTCGCCCAGAACGCCAGGTGGACCGGATGCGCCGGGTCCGAGACATCCCAGAGATCGATTCCGCGGGGCGCGCTGGAGGTGGGGTCCAGCGCCTGAATACCGGTGACGAGCAGGTCACCATTGAAGGAGGGCGTGGTGACATGCCGGACGATCACCTTCTCCTGGGACGTCCCCTGGATCTGCGCGACGGCGCCCACCAGCCGGGGGTGCGCGGGGTCCGCCAGGGAAATGATCCGCACGCCGAGGTACGGCCCCCACATGGGCGAGTCCGCTCCCTCGCCGCGGGAGCCCACGTACACATAGCCGTTATTCGCCCAGAGGTCGGCCGTCTGCCCGGCGAGCGGAAGCTGTCCCACCTGCTCGATATTGCTGGTGTACCGCTCCGGGTTCTTCGAGAAGACGGCGCGGCAGGTGTCGCAGCAGAAGTACTTGAGCTGGTTGTGGTGTACCATCCGCGGCGCCCGCTCCGGGACCCGGATCTCCAGCCCGGAGACCGGACAGCGGTTTCGCGGCGCGGCGGCGCTGGCGGGCCGGCGGGTTCCGGGCGCCAGGCTGCAGGCCAGGGCCACCCCCACCAGGGTCAGCAGCGACCCCAGCGCCAGGCGCGGCAGGCGCGAGAACGGAGCGTGCGGAGTGCGGATGGCCATCGGTTCACCTGCTCCCGAAGATACCGGCGAGCGAGGCGGTCTCGAGCGCCGGAAGGGGGCGGCAAGCGGAAAGAACGCTTGCTATAGAGGTGATTATGGGCCGGAAGGGGGAGCGACGAGAGAGGCCGGAGGGGTTTATTCCGCGGCGAGCGCCGCCGCGCTATCCACGGCATCCATTCCGCTCACGATGCGGGGCGTGATACCGGTGAGGACGCGGCCCGGCCCCACTTCCACCGTCCGCGTGATACCGGTGGCGGCCAGACGTTGAATCGTCTCGGTCCAGCGCACGCTGCCCGCGACCTGGCGCACCAGGGCGGCGCGGATCTCCTCGGGGGTACGGACGAAATCCGCGGTGACGTTCGCGATGATCGGGATCCGCGGGGCATGCATGGAAACCCCGGCCAGCACCGCCGCCATCTCGTCCGCGAGGGGTGCCATCAGGCTGCTGTGGAACGGCGCGCTGACGTTGAGGCGGATGGCCCGTCTCGCGCCGCGCTCCTTCGCCAGCGCCATGGCCCGCTCCACCGCGGCGGTCTCCCCGGAGATGACGGTCTGATCCGGGCCGTTGTAGTTCGCCACTTCCACCCGTCCCGAGCCGGCGGCCTCGGCGCAGACCTCCGCCACCGCCTGGGCCGGGAGGTTCAGCACCGCCGCCATGCTCCCCGCCACCTGCTCGCCGACCGCGGCCATCAGCTCGCCCCGGCGGCGGACCGTGCGGAGGCCGTCCTCGAAGCTCATCACGCCGGCCGCCACCAGCGCGGAGTACTCGCCCAGGCTGTGACCCGCGACGGCCGCCGGCCGCTCTCCCTTCGCCTCGAGGAGGCGCCAGGCGATGATGCTTACGGTGAAGATGGCCGGCTGCGTGTTGTCCGTGGAGGCGAGCGCCTCCTCCGGCGCCTCGAAGCAGAGCCGGCGCAGCGGAAAGCCGAGGATGGCGTCCGCCGCGTCGAACAGCTCGCGCCCCACGTCCGTCCCCTCGTAATACTCCCGTCCCATCCCGACCTTTTGCGAGCCCTGGCCGGGGAAGATGAAGGCCGTCTGGGCCTGGGCGGTCGGCGGCGTGCGGTCTTGGGAGGGAGTGGGGGGATGGGAGGCGCTCATGGCAGGCTGCGGGCTCGAGAAGGGGGAGAGGCGGTGGATGGGGCGGTGGGTGGGGCGCGGGTCGCGCCGCCGGCTCAAAGGGGTCTGGGACGGGGCGGCGTGACCGGGTCCGGT
>CAYQDT010000969.1:0-1993 GCA_964416225.1 uncultured bacterium | reverse complement strand
AAAAGAAGCGGCGCCGCTCCCGGGACAGCTAATGGACTGGAAACTACACCCCTTCCCCACCCTTCCTTCCACGAACACACTGGCGCTCGAGTGGCTGCGGGAGGGCCGCGCCGCCGCGGGGGATGTCCTCCTGGCGGAGGTCCAGACGGCGGGCCGGGGGCGCCAGGGGCGGGTCTGGCACTCGGCCCGCGGAATGCTGCTGCTGACCGCCGTTCTCCCGCTGTCCCCGGAGCAACCCGGCTGGAGCGCTCTGGCGGCGGGGGTGGCTGCGGCCCGGGCGGTGAACGATCTCGGTGCGGATGCCGGGGTCAAGTGGCCGAACGACGTCTGGCTGCGGGGCGGGAAGCTCGCGGGCATCCTGGTGGAGACGGCCGGGGGGCCGCTCGCGGCGGTAGGGATCGGGATGAACGTGGTCAATCCGCTCCCGGAGCCCGCGCGCCTGGCCGCACCCCCAGCCCGCCTCCTGGACTGGCTGCCCCACGTGACCGTGGAAGCGGTGCTGGAGCGGGTCCTCGCGCGACTGGGTGAAGCGTGGGAGCTGCTGGAGCGGGGCGAGGTGGCCACGGTGCGAGCGGCGTGGCGGGCGCTGGACACCACCACCGGCCGGCGGGTGCGCTGGAGCCGCGGCGAGATCGAGGGGGTGGCGGTGGACATCGACGACGAGGGCGCGCTCCTCATCGATGCCGGACGAGAGCGGCTTCGCGCCAGCGTCGGCGAGGTGACCTTCCTCTAACGGTCCGGCTTGAACCGCGCCCGCTCCCGGCGGCCTCGCCGCCCACGTCCCACTGCTCAGCGGGCGAGGGATTGGGTTACCATTTCGAGGCGCCCGCGCCTCCCTTTCGATATTCCGCAGCAGGTAACTCATGGCCGCTCATTCTGATACGTACCCCGCCCTCCTTCTCATCGGCGACGGTCTTGGAGACCGCGCCGTGCCCGAGCTTGGGGGCAGAACCCCGCTCGAAGCCGCAGAAACGCCGACTCTGGACCGGCTGGCCGCGGAGGGCGAAAGCGGTTTGATGGACCCGATCGGCGTCGGCATCCGCGGTGGAAGCGACACCGGCCATCTCGCGCTCCTCGGCTATGATCCGTACAAGTACTACCCGGGACGCGGCCCCTTCGAGGCGCTTGGGATCGGGATGGACGTTGCTCGCGGGGACCTCGCCTTCCGCTGTAACTTCTCGACGGTGGACGACAACATGGTCGTCGTGGACCGCCGTGCCGGCCGGATCAGCGAGGGCACGGCGGAGCTGGCCGCGGCGCTCGACGGTCTCCAGATCGAAGACGTCACCTGCTATTTCAAGGAGTCGATCGCGCATCGCGCGGCGCTGGTGATGCGCGGTCCCGGCCTCGCCGAGCACGTCTCCGACGTCGACCCCCACGAGGTGGGCGCGAAGATCTGGGACGCCCATTCCACTCGGGAGGGCGATTACGCCAGTGCCAAGACCGCCCGGATCCTCAATACCTTCGTTCGCCGGAGCTATGAGATCCTGAACCAGCATCCCCTCAACGTCCAGCGCCGTGCCCAGGGCCTCCCGCCGGCCAACATTGCTCTCCCCCGCGGCATCGGCGTCTCCCCGGACCTCCCGCCCTTCAACGAGAAAGAGGGCGTGAAGAGCGCCTGCATCGTCGAAGTGGGCCTGGTGAAGGGGCTCGGGAAGTACCTGGGGATGGACGTCATCAGTGTGGAAGGCTCGACGGCCAGCCTGGATACCGATACGGAAGCGATCGGCCGGGCGGTGATCGACGCGCTTCGCGACCACAACTTCGTCCTCTGCAACGTGAAGGGACCGGACGTGGCCGGCCATGACGGCAACGCCCGCGGCAAGATCGACATCATCGAGAAGATCGACCGGATGGTCGCGCAGATCGTCGAGGCGACCGGCGGCCAGTTGATCATTGCCTTCACCGGGGACCACAGCACGCCGGTCACGTTCGGCGACCACACGGGCGAGCCATGCCCGATTCTCGTCTGGGGCCCGACTGTGCGCCGCGA